>CAZTDL010000049.1:0-13495 GCA_964612775.1 uncultured Lentisphaeraceae bacterium | reverse complement strand
CACCCACCCCTGTCAAACCGACACGCACAGGTCAGTGAAACGGGGATGCGCCCCTGTTTGACGGTTATACGCGTTTCCTGTTACGCTATCGGAACTTCAATGTTGAAAGGAGACACGTATGCATATCCGTTTCAGACTGACGATGGTGCTCTTGGGTGAATCCCTATTATTGGCGGGCTGCGAAAGAACGTCCGTACCGGCCACGGAAGGGGTATCGGCAGCCGAGGCGACCCAAACCGAATCACGCGTCATCGAACTGAATGACATGAATTTCGTTGCGCAAATCTCGAAGGGCATCGCGCTTGTTGACTTCTGGGCACCGTGGTGCGGACCGTGCCGCACGCAGGGACCTATCGTGGAAACGGTAGCCCGGCAACTCGGAGACACGGCTAAAATCGCCAAAATCAACGTGGACAACGCGCCTGCCACTTCAAAGAGCTTCGACATCCAGAGCATCCCGACTCTGATCGTGTTCAAGGACGGTAAGCCGGTAAAGCAGTTCCAAGGCGTGACGTCTGCGGAGGAGTTGATCGAGGCGATCAAAGCCGCACAGTAAGCCAGAACCGCGACGCATCGGTTGTAAACCATGAAGCTAACATCACCCGATGAACGTTCAAGGCACGTTTGACGACTGTCGTGATGTATTCTGTTTCCCTTGCTTGCCTCTCATGCTTTTCCAGGATAAAGTTCACATCGATTTTTGTAATGGCACATGCGCTTCAAAGACAGAGGAATATCCATGATCCGTTTGCTCTCGTTGTTCGCCGCAAGTTCATTGGCTCTTCAGGCTATAGCCGCCGACGGACCGCAAAACGCTCCGGCCGAAGCGCCCGATATGACAAGCATCTTTAACGGTAAAGACTTGGCTGGCTGGGACGGCAATATGGAACCGTGGTCCGTCAAAGAGGGGGTCATCCATGGAGAGACAACCCCAGAAAAACCCGCACAGGGCAACACCTTCCTGATCTGGAAAAACGGCACGACCAAAGATTTCGAGCTACGGCTTTCATTCCGTTGCGGCGCCTCGAACAATTCGGGCATCCAATATCGATCAACGCTGATCGACGCGAAGCCCGACGCGAAAAACAAATGGCGTATGCGCGGATATCAGCATGAAATCCGCAACGAAGTGAAATTGCCGAATGTCGCCGGTTTCATCTATGACGAAGGCGGCAAGCGCAAACGCATCTGTCTCGTTGGTGAAAAAGCCGTCTGGCAAGACGGCGCAAAACAGGTAAAGGAAACGCTGATTGACGCGGAAGGCTTCCAAACGTTGTTCAAGCTCAACCAGTGGAACGACGTCGTCATCATCGCCAAAGGCAATCATATCCAACACTATTTAAATGGCCGTTTGACTCTTGACTTCACCGATAACGATCCCCAGCTGGCCTTGCTCGACGGCTTGTTGGGTTTGCAGTTGCATGCCGGCAAACCGATGTGGGCCGAATATAAAGATATCCGCATCAAGATGTTGAAATAAGCGTTCCGGAACGGGGGATCATGATGGGAAAAAACGTCTTTCATGTGACTGTCATTTTAGTGACGGGAGGTCTTGTTGCGGCGACAGACGGGGTGACGCAGCAACCGGGCACGACCCCGGCACCGGTATCCCGTGAGTTGACCGTTTGTGTCGAGCACGCGTGGAAGGTATCGTGGACACGATTTTACCTGCCGCAGACGCATCTGTTCTACGACTACTTAACCAGCTATGAGCCGGGCAAAGAGCTGGCGCATCTTCCAACCGTCGCAGAGATCGCGCGACAATATCCCAACGAGTGTGGCTACGGAACGGGCATGGAAGACGGTATGATCTCGGCCGGTGTCATGCTTGACTTGATCGCGGACCGCTATGCGGTCACCAAGGAAAAATTTTTGCGTGCAAAGGCCTATGACGTATTCCAAGGAATACGGCTCTGCGCGACGGCCCACGGTGTGACGGGGTTTCTTGCGCGCGCAGTCAGCCATGAGGATCTTAAGAGCATCTATCCGAACTCTTCCCGCGATCAATACACGCATGCCGTGCACGGGCTCTGGCATTACGCGCGCAGCCCGTTGTGCACGCCTGAGGTTAAAACGGAGATCGGTACCGTTCTTTCCGCGATCGCCGACCGTATGACGAAGACCGTCATACCGGAGAACAATTACGACTCGTTGCGGTCGGACGGTTCACATGACACGCGCGGTATCAGCCGCATGTGGATGGTCATGGGACATGAGGCAGCACGCCTGCCGATGATTTATGCGGCCGCGTGGGATGTGACCGGGAAATCGGCGTATCGGGAACTTTATCGCAAGTACGTCGGTCCGGCGGTCAGGCAGTCCTATGATATCGATGGGAGACAACCCATTTATGCCTTGTTACAACTGCAGGATTCAATGGAGTTATTGGAAACGCTGGAACAGGATGCTGAGCTGAAACGTCAGATGCGGGACATCATGGTTGCGACTTCCACACGATGCGGAATCCGTGCGCAGAGCGCGGATCGCAATGCCGCCAAGCTCGACCTGACTCAACTCTGCCACGATTGGCGAAACACGGAGGGGCTCAGCACCACGGGCTCATATCGCAGGGTCTGGTACAACATCCGGGAGAGCGGCGAGGCGGCGCTGACACAGCTGATGGATCGAAACACGCCGTTTTCAAAAGAGCAACAGACGCTATTGACGCAGGCCATCACGCGTCTTGACTACGACAAAGTCTCCAGCGGCGGCATCTTCTATCTGCAAGGCGCCTATTGGAAAGCCCGAAAGCGCGGATATTTTGCGGACAGCGAATAACGCCCGCGGACAACGAATTCTAACCTTCTAACGCCGCCACCCGATATGATAGAGTAAATCTCTCATGAAAAAAGCGAACCAGCTGCGTCCCGTCACCTTTGAACGTCACTTCACCAAGCATGCCGCAGGCTCTGTACTCATCAAACAGGGCGACACATGGGTACTCTGTACCGCCAGTATCGAGGAGAAGGTGCCTTCCTTTCTCAGAGGAGGAGGCAAGGGATGGGTCACCGCCGAATACAGCATGTTGCCGAGCAGCACGGTAGACCGCAAGGAACGTGAAATCAAAAAGGGCAAAGCTGACTCGCGCGGAACCGAAATCAGTCGCTTGATCGGAAGGGCGCTTCGCGCCGCTGTGGACATGGAGAAGCTTGGCGAACGTTCCATCACCATCGATTGCGACGTCCTGCAGGCAGACGGCGGCACGCGCTGCGCATCGATCACAGGCGGCATGGTAGCCCTTGCAGATGCGTTTGCGCTCATGCAAAAACAAGGCAAGCTCCAAACGAACCCTCTCAGACATTTTATTGCGGCCGTCAGCGTCGGCGTCTGTGACGGCAAGCCCACGCTCGACCTCGATTATGCGCACGATGTTTCCGCCGAGGTTGACCTCAACGTGGTGATGACCGATGATGGCCGTTATGTGGAACTCCAAGGCACGGCCGAACATGAACCCTTCACGGAAGAGAGCTTGGATGCCTTGAAAGGCCTCGCCCGTAAAGGCATCAGAGACTTGATCAAGCAACAGAAAGCCGCATTGAAAAGCGTGTAAGAACAGGGTTTGCCGTGCCTTTTGTGCAAACGTTCGGACACTATGGACATTCGGAACACTCCATGATTAAAAAATCTCTTATCACCGGCGGAGCCGGTTTTATCGGTTCCCATCTTGCGCGCCGTCTGTTGGACGCGGGGCATGAAGTCACCGTCATGGATAACCTGTTCACGGGAACCAAGGCGAACATTTATGACCTGATAGAAAATCCGCGCTTCACGTTTATCCTGCACGACGTGACACAGCCGTTCTGGGGTCAATTCGATGAGGTCTACAACCTCGCCTGCCCGGCGTCGCCCATCCATTACCAGCGCAATCCGGTTGAGACGATTAAAACGTCCTTCCTCGGCATGATGAATGTGTTGGAGCTCGCGCTCAAGACCAAGGCCCGCGTGTTTCATACATCCACCTCGGAAATTTATGGCGACCCCATTGTTCACCCTCAGACGGAAAGTTACTGGGGGAACGTCAACACCATCGGCACGCGAAGCTGTTATGACGAGGGAAAGCGGGCCGCCGAGACGTTATGCGCCGATTACACGCGCGAGTATAATGTGGATGTGCGAATGATCCGCATTTTCAACACATATGGTCCGAATATGCATCCGCAAGACGGTCGCGTGATCAGCAACTTTATCATGCAGGCGTTGAAAAACAAGGACATCACCCTTTATGGAGACGGTCTTCAGACGCGCAGTTTCCAATATGTGGACGATCTGATCAATGCCGTTCAGCTTTACATGACGACGGATTTGAAGAAAATCAGGACCTTCTTCACAAAAAAGGGAATGAGCGTGCCCGTGCTTAATGTGGGAAATCCGGGCGAATACACCATCAAGCAACTCGCGCAGGAAACCTTGCGGCAGTTACCCGAATGCAAAAGCAAGCTGGTCTTTGAGCCGCTGCCGAAGGACGACCCCAAGCGCCGCAAGCCCGACATCGCGCTCGCGCAGGAACTGCTGGGTTGGACACCGGAAGTCCCGTTGCGTGAAGGGCTTAGCCGCACGATCGCGTATTTCCGAGGCATCAAGTAATACGGGCATCTCATGCGAGACGCCCCCTCCTCCCGGCACGCGTAAACCTTCGGTCGGCCGTCAGTCTCCTACACGGTGACAATGCCCAGCGGATCGGCGGTCTTCCAACTGCCGCGCGAAAAATCGGGTATCGTTACAGAGGCTCCGTTGCGATTCACCGACCGTTCGCTGAGTTCGACGAGTGAACTCCACAATGCGGTGTCATAAACACTGATATCGAGCGGCAAGCCATTCTTCAGGCAGTGGCACAGCCGCAGATCCATCAGAAAGTCCATACCGCCGTGACCGCCCATTTTTTTGGCAGCCTCGCCCTGCTTATCCCACAGCGGATGAACATACTTGGCCTTCAGTTCCGCCAATTCCTTATCATTCATCCACTCGTGCGTTTTGGGAGCAAGCGCCACGCGTAGCGGATAATCCGACAAAATGCCCTTTGTGCCGGAAATCAGATTCAGACGGCTGTAAGGCCTCGGACTGGTCGTGTCGTGTTGCACCATAATCGTCTTGCCGCGATAGGTCTTAATCACCGTCGTGTTCATATCGCCCAGTTTGTAGGCCATCTTTGCCTGAGGACTATTCTTTCCATATTTTTCCTTAGCCAACAGACTGAGACCGAACTGGCCGCTGCTCACGGACGTCAAATACTCAAACCGGTCACCGCGGTTAATATCCATATACTGACAAATCGGGCCGAGACCATGCGTCGGATAGGGATTCCCCGTATGCTGTTTTGACCACTCCAGCCGCCACTGGCCCTGATACCCGTTCTCATTTTCTTCATTGATTTTGCTGACGCGGAGATCATGGATATAAGCGGCCTCACCGTGGACAAGATCACCCAATACGCCTTTGCGGCAAAGATTGAGGGCCATCATCTCGTTTTCGCCATAGCAGCAATTCTCAAGGATCATGCAGTGACGCTGCGTCTTTTCCGCGGTGTCAACCAACTGCCAACACTGCTCGACAGTCATCGCGGCAGGCACTTCCGTTGCGGCATGTTTGCCGCACTGCATCGCATAAACCGCCATAGGCGTATGCCAAAGCCAAGGCGTACAGATATAAACCAGATCGATCTCATTGGATTCGCAGAGTTTACGCCATACTTCCTGAGAGCCGAAGTAAGGGGTCGGCGCGGATTGCCCTTTATCAGTCACCACCTTGACCTGACGCGCCACACGATCCTCATATAAATCACAAATGGCCTTGATTTCAACGCCGGGAATGCTCGAAAGACGCCCGACCGCCCCCGGCCCGCGGTGTCCAACGCCGATAATACCCACGCGCACCTTTTCAAGCGGTGCCGCACGGAAACCGACCATACACTGACCTTTTCGCTCCGCAACCCCGGAAAACACCGCACATCCCGGCTGAGCGAATGCGCCCGCCAAGCCGCCAGCCCACGCGGCCGCTTTCAAGAAACCTCTGCGATCCATCCTCATACGTCCTCCTTTGCGAAACGATACGACGCTCAAACCTGTCTATGTTTTTAAGATATCAGAAACGCGGGCAATTTGACCATCTTAAAATAGTTAACGGAGCTTGTCTTTTTGGCTCACATTCTGCTAATATCAAATATAACTTAAATCTGTTTTCTGATGAAGGACACTTCTATACAAACTGTTCTGCGTAGCATACGGACCCAATTCGGTTTGGTTACGGCATGTACGTTACTGGGTCTCTTAGCCGCTTTCTATATGGGCGGACGTTATATTCTCGTCAAAATGATCCGTCAGGCCGAGCAGGATATCCAAACGATCGGCACAGACATCAAGAATATCGTTTACGGCGAGTTGTCTCATCTTCAGCAGGTTGTCAACACGACCGCCACGACGTTTTCCCTTTCCAACGGTGAAATCACGCATGATTTTCTTCAGGCGCAACTTAAAGCGTACTCGAAAACCGCGACATCGGTTCATTTGGCAATCGCTCTGACGCCTGATGGCACGTTTAAAGACGGTTGTTCGCTTTTTCCCGGAGAACCGCTTCGCATTGTCGATGCGAGGGAGATCGCAACGTATTTCTCAACCAATTCCCCTTTTTTACTCTGGAAAGAGATGCCCGCCCCGGGCATCATCACGTTCCGTCGACAAGCCATCTTTGTCGCCCTCGCGCCCATTAAAGCCCCTGATTCAACAATCAAGGGTTATATCATTCTCGGGTCACTCTTTCGCAACGCCACCCTGCTAAGCAGAATCACGGCAGCCACCCCCGGCATGCAAATAGCCTTGTCAGATCACCCCGTCCGACATGCGTTAGCGCCCAACTCAAAAGATCGCTTCAACCGCCAGGCTCAGGTTTTCAACAATATCCTGACCTATGACTCCGGCGGACGTTGGCATCTGGGCGAAAACACCTTTGAGGCGGTCATGCCCATTACGGATATTCTCGGTCAAGAGGTGACCTCGATTTCCATTCGTCTCCCCGGCTCCTTCTCCTCAATCGCCAACATCGCGCTGGGGTGGTTAACCACATTCATCGCCTGCGTCGGCATCGTATTTGTTCTGCCGATCTTCTGGCTCCAGACGAGAATTGTGATGAATCCCCTCAGTAAACTCACCAAGCAGATCAAAGAGATCGGAGAGCATCATCTGGACGGAGACCACGCGGCCATCAACTGGCCAAAGAACGACGAATTCGGCGTCCTCGCGCAAAGTGTGAACGAAATGCTGGCGGCATTGGCACTCAAAACGAAGCAAAACATCAGGGGAGAGCAGCATCAACGCGCCTTGATCGCGGGCATGCCCGATTGCCTCTGTATTTGCGACAAAGACGCCAACATCGTCACAATCCATAAACAACCCGATTATGCGCATCCGATCCCCGGGCTAATCACAGGCCGCCCCATTTCGCCACCGCTTTTCCCGGATAATGATTGCGAGGCCTTTCGTCTTGCCGTAAGCGAGGCGTTCAATGCCAACAGAATCCAAATGGTGATCATTTCCTGCCGTGAGACCGACGGAACTTACCGCCATTTCGAGACGCGCATCAGTCGCCTGGATGAAACCATCGCTTTAGTCGTGTTACGCGATGTTACCAAAGAATGGCGCGAGCGGGAGACACGGGAGCAGGTCGAAGATCGTCTCGCAAAAATACAAAAAATGGAAAGCCTCGGCACGTTAGCGGCGGGCATCGCGCACGATTTCAATAATATTCTCGCGATCATTCAGAATACGGTTGAAATCACATGGGAGAATCCGGGAGAAAACGAGCGAGAAGCGGTTGGAACCATCCGTCAGGCCACTGGCAAAGGTGCCGCGCTCACGCATGAGCTGATGACCTATGCGGGCCATACCCGAATCTCTTTCAAACGGGAAGACCCTAACGTCATGATTCTCGATCTTGAGAAGTTAATGAATGGCGTCATCGCTTCAAATGTCATTCTGGATTTAAAGCTAACCCCAAGTCTCCCGCAAATCGATGCCGATCCACACCAGTTTTGGAAGGTTATCATCAATTTGCTGAAGAATGCGTCCGAAGCCATGAACGGTGCCAGCGGTCACATTCGCATCAGCACCTATCCGCTCACCCTGACCGACGAAAACGCGGTCGATTTCTTTAGCACCCAAGCGTTGACCCATGGGCGCGGTGTCGTATTCCAAGTTGACGATACAGGTTCCGGCATTCCAAAAGAGGTGATCAACCGGATGTTTGAGCCTTTCTTTTCCACGAAAGCGGTCGGTCGCGGTCTTGGACTCGCCACCGTGTTCGGCATTGTTGACGTTCACAACGGTGGAATCGCCATTGCATCTGAACCCGGTAAAGGAACCAGTTTCCACGTCTGGATTCCGGTCGCGAAAGACACGGCCGATACGCCTACGCCCCCCTCGCCCCTTCCGAAGGCTCAGCACGACGACGAGCCCGAACCTGTCGCCGCCACGCCCGCCACCGTTACGTCCCAGACCACCGGAACCCGCCCCTGCGTTCTGCTGGTCGAAGATGACCGCTCCATCTTGCAATCGACCAGTATTGTCCTGCGTTCTCTCAAAGTGGATGTGTTGGCGGCGGCAAGCCAGCGCGAATCACTCGCCCTTTTCAGGAAACACGCCGATTCGATCTGCCTCATTCTGCTGGATGCGCAAACAGGGAAACTCGACAACGTACGGTTGCTTTCCGTCTTCCGCTTGCGAAAACCGGACGTCCCCGCCGTCATCATTTCCGGACACAGCGAGGAAAAGATACGGGAAATGTTCGCTTCCGAATCGTTCAACGGATTCCTCAGCAAGCCCTATACCCGTAGCGAGCTTAAGGCAACGCTTGTTCGGTTTTCCGTTCTCAGGTGACCTTTTCAGCCGCCTGCAGCCAAGACCGCGGATGCGCCAAAAAGAAATGACAAGGTCTCTGTATGCGGACTATCGTTTCTTCCTGCAAAGCGGAATTGAAGGGATTCAACACCGCAATCAGAACCTCATTACCCAGCACGGCAAACGGCAAAACCCCTTTGACATGAACAAAAGCCGCGGGAAGCAACGCTGCGACGGTCGGAGGCACATCGAACAACTCCAGAGGAATCGGCGGTATCTGGCAGCTCCGTTGCATCGCCTCCATCACCTGTTCAGTCAGTTCAGGGTGCTGTTCATCCAGTAAAGCCAACGCCGAGATCAGCATCGGCGTGTCGGTCACCGGACGATCCGTCAGGACGTGCAATACGTCCATGCAAATATCTTTCGGGAGATATTCACGTTCTTTCCAGACCCACACCAAATCCATTTCGGCCGTAGAGGCCGAACGTGACCAAGCGTGAATCTCCAATCCCATTTCCGGCGTCGAGGTGTCGGACATCGGCTGACCCGCCAGCGGCGGTCCGCCTCCCCCGAGTCCCTGAACTTCGCGATGATACTGCGTCTTGAGGATCTGGCCCTGGACCACTTCCGCCACATGCTCTACAGCCGCACGTGCAGGCGGATAATCCGTAAACGCACTCAAATAACCGGCGATGACCTGGGCATTGTCATAATCTTTCTCGTGGAGCAAGGCGTCCGCCAAGCGGATCAGACAATCGCGTCGTTTTTCTTGCTGCCCGGTCTGCTCGTAGGCAACCACCAAAAACTCCAGACTCGTCCGGTCTCCCGGCATCGTCTGCAACATCTGTTCGAAAAAGGCGATCGCCTCACTAACTTTCGGATCTGGCTCGGCCATACATCAATACTCCCTTATAATAAATTAAAGCAATATCCGTGCCGCAAAACGCTTCTCTTTACACATTCCTTTTGGCATTATTTTTGCTATATTATTTTGATTGGAGATTCTTTCATCATGGTTCAGCCGGTTCATTACTCAAGTTTCCAGAACGCGCTCATTACGCGCGGCGTCCTGACGGAAGAGCAGCTGAAGAGCGCCCTGGCGGAAGCGGACAAGCTTCCGCTCGAGCGTTTTCTGGCGCAAAACAAGGTGGTTGCCCCCGAAGCGCTCACTCTCACTATTGCCGCGTACTTTAATATCCCCCCTATCACTTTGCCGCCTTCGTTGGTCATTCCTTCCGAGCTGATCGAACTGGCGCCAAGCCAGCTCTGGGCAAGGCTCAAAGCTTTGCCGCTCATGAAGTTGGGCAAGCGGCTCACGGTTGTCTTCGGCGATCCATTCGACTTGCTGGCCCAAGAGGAGATCGCCCGCAATACGCACTTGGAGATCATCCCCCTTGCAGCCTCCGAAAAAGAGGTGACCGACGCCATCAATCGGCTACAGGCCCGCAAGGACGCGGAAAATCCCGGTCTGGCCATGGAAAACATCATGAAGGTGCCGGACGCCGACATCGAATTTTCCAGCGAACCGCAGAAACAGGAGGAAAGTCTCGACCGGGCCTTGGAAACCGCCGAGGAAGCACCGGTCATCCGCATGGTGAACATGATGCTTGTTGAAGCGCTTCGCACCGGTGCGAGTGATATTCATTTCGAGGCCATGGAAAAATGCTCACGCCTGAGATATCGTATCGATGGGGCCCTTATCGAACGTCCCAGTCCGCCGAAATCGTTGCACAACGCCATTGTCTCACGCATTAAGATCATGGCGGATCTCGACATCGCTGAACGGCGGAATCCCCAAGACGGGCGCTTTCGGATCAAAGCTCTCAAAAAAGAGGTCGATATCCGCGTCAGCATCCTGCCCACCGTTCACGGCGAAAAGGTGGTGATGCGTACTCTGGATAAAACCAATCTTGCCCCCAGCCTAGCGGCCCTCGGCCTTGACGATTTCGCGTTCAAAGCCATGAAACACGCCATCGAGCAACCTCACGGCATCCTTCTCGTCACAGGGCCGACCGGTTCCGGAAAGACCACCACACTTTACTCGTGTCTTCAGGATCTCAACCAGCCGGACGTGAATATCGTCACAGCCGAAGACCCGGTGGAATATCAAATCGTGGGCATCAATCAGGTTCAAGTCAATCAGCAAGCCGGGCTCACTTTTGCCACGATACTGCGGTCCGTGTTGCGTCAAGATCCCGATATCGTGCTCGTGGGCGAAATCCGCGACGGCGAGACCGCCGATATCGCGGTCAAGGCCGCCTTGACAGGCCATCTGGTGTTGAGCACGCTGCACACTAACGACGCTTCGGGCGTTATCCCGCGTCTGGTCGACATGGGTATCCCGCCCTTCCTGATCGCCTCCTCTCTGATTCTCGCGCAAGCGCAGCGTCTCTTCCGGAAACTGTGCCCCGTCTGCAAGAAACCGACCGAAATCGATCCCGACATCTTGCTTGCGAATCAGATCGATCCTGCCTTCTTTAATGGGGCAACGGTCTTCGGTCCCGGCGGTTGCGCAAAATGCCACGAAACCGGTTACAAGGGCCGCGGTGCGATGATGGAGGTCCTGCCCGTCACAGAGGGTATCCGGGCTGCGACCATTAAGGGGGCCTCTTCGGCTGTGATCCGCGAAATCGCGATCAAGGAGGGCATGAAACCTCTCACGGAAGTCGGGCTGATGAAAGTTCGAGACGGCGTCACTTCACTCAGTGCTGCGATAGAGGTCACCGGTAGCGAATAACCCGTACGAAAGGCGCTTTCATGTCTGAAGCCAGAATCCGATTTGCACCCATCCGCATCAGCGGAGTAGGGCAAATTCTCAAAAAAGAGTTGATCCCCTTCACCCGCCAGACGGCCAGCATGCTGAATGCGGGCATGTCCATTCTCGCGGCCGTCTCGACGTTGGAAGATCAGTGTTCGCATCCGGGTTTTAAGACCGTGCTCAAAAGCCTTCGTGAAAATATCGAAAGCGGCGCGCCGTTTTCCGATGGTCTGCGCTATTTTCCAAAAGTCTTCGATGACATGTACGTCAACATGGTGGCCGCCGGCGAAAAAAGCGGTCAATTCGCGGCCGTGCTTAAACGACTGGCCATTATGCTGGATTCCTCTGCGCGCCTACTCCGCAAGGTCAAATCCGCAATGATGTATCCGACCGTCGTCCTCTCCATGGCTCTTTTGATCGCTAGCGGATTGATCACTTTTATTGTGCCTGTTTTTGCGGAAATGTTTTCGGGATTCGGCAAAGCCCTCCCGGGGCCCACTCAGTTTCTTGTGGATATCAGCGATTTTGTGAAGAGCTATTGGTATCTCATACTGGGCGGTGGAATCATCGCTGTCATTAGCTTTCGGAAATGGCGCGCAACCGCTGCAGGCCGTTATAAACTCGATCAATTCTTGCTCAAATTGCCTATTTTCGACATTTTAATGCAAAAAGTGGCGGTAGCCCGTTTCTGCCGTCTTTTCGCGCAGATGCTGACGAGCGGCGTACCGATTCTGGACGCCATGCAGGTGGTCGGACAATCCATGGGCAATAAAGTGATCGAAGGGGCCATTCTCTCCGCCCGGAGCGGCATTGAACAGGGTAACACCCTTAGTTCGGCGCTGGAAGGCAAACCCTGCCTGCCCATCCTTATGATCCGAATGATCGCCGCCGGCGAAAAGAGCGGACGCATCGATGAAATGCTTGAAAGCGTTGCCGACACCTATGATGATGAAGTGGAGACCATGCTGGCTTCGCTAACGTCCTTGATGGAGCCGTTGCTCATGGTGTTTTTGGGTGTCGTGATCGGCGGAATCGTGATCGCCATGTTCCTCCCGATCTTCGCGCTCGGCTCCGTTGTCGGATAATTCAGATTGTCCGCTAAAGGTGTGAGTTGCATTCTGTAGCGTTTTAGCTTATATTCGGGTGTCCTTTTCTCGGATACTTCGAGTAGGATATTATCGATATGGCTAAAATCCTGATCGTTGACGATGAAGCGCGAATTCTTCTTTTGCTTCAGAGCCTTCTGAAAGCTAACGGGCACGAACCCGTTACCGCTAAAGATGGAAATGTCGCGCTGGAGCTTGTCAAAAAAGACACTTTTGACGTAGTCATTTCTGACCTGCGAATGGCTCCGATGGATGGCATGACACTCTTTAGAGAAATCAAAACGCTCAAGCCTGACATGCCCGTGATTTTGCTTACCGCCTATGCGTCGGTTGAGACGGCCATTGACGCATTGAAAACGGGAGCCTTTGACTATCTTTCCAAACCGTTCACGGTCGATGAAATGCTCGCAACGGTTAAAAGGGCCGTGGAAACGGCCAAGAGCAATGCCGTCGCCGTATCCACGGATCCCAATGCACCGCTTCGTTATCAATTTGAAAATCTCATTGCCACCAACAGTGCCATGTTGCAGGTCTGCGAGATGATTCAGCGGGTGGCGCCAACCGCTGCGACAGTCCTTATCAACGGCGAAAGCGGCACCGGCAAGGAGGTTATCGCGCGGACCATTCACAATACGAGTCTCCGCAAAGATAAACCATGGGTGGCCGTAAACTGTGCGGCCTTGCCCGAGAACCTGCTTGAATCGGAGATGTTCGGTCACGTCAAAGGGGCTTTCACCGGAGCCGTCGCGGAAAAAGAGGGGCTTTTCGAGACCGCGAATAACGGCACGCTCTTTCTGGATGAAATC
>CAZTDL010000048.1:0-13575 GCA_964612775.1 uncultured Lentisphaeraceae bacterium | reverse complement strand
TGCCCACGCCCACCGCGAACAGGATGGCTTCATCTTGGACCATCGACATGCTGGGCAAGGCGCGCACGATGACGTCGGGACGCGAAGGCGTTTTTTCCAGATTATATTTTTGGGCACCCTCGACCAGATAGAACCACCCGCCGTCGCACCAGCCGTCAGGCGCAACCGCACGTGTGATCGAATGGTCGTACACGAACGTTCCCGAATTGTTTTTTTCAGGAGTCTCACCCGCCTTCCACCAAGTTGTCCTAAAATTCAGCGGATATGCGTTCAGATACGGGTCCATACTTCCGAGGCAAACAACACACGCGCCCCTCGCCATCGCATCAGCCAGCCGAGGGTCAGACAAGTTGTCGGCGACATAGACCGCATGGTCGTCAAGTATGGATTCGGACGGGATCGGCGCGATGCCCCATGACTCGAATGTTTTGGATTGCGCCACAGAGGCGAAGACAGGGACGGGGAACTTTTGAGGAAGGATCACGGAAGGGTAGAGACGGGCCGACCACCCGTTACTGATGCGCTTACCACCCGCTGCCAGAATTGCAGTAACCTGCAATGGAACAGGTGCAGACGTTTCCGGCAACTCGAGAGAAAACCGCGCGGCTTCGGCCACATCGCCTTGGGGAACCGGCGCGATGGCAATTTTCTTTTCGGCAACACTTTTTTTCCCTGCTCTTACTTCCCACGTCAGCGTACCCTGAAGCGGTTCGGCCGAGAAATTTGACACCAGGAGTTTCATCTCCAGATGCGTTTTTCCTCGGACTGTCTGATCCAGTCCGTCCTGCAGCAGTACGACCTCGCTGTTGTACGTGCGAACTTCTTCCGCAGTAATCGACTTCGGACGAAAATAATGGTCCACAAGTCCGTTGGCGCTGGTCCAATAGTCCTGAAAAAGCCACCAGTGATAACCAGAGAGATAGGCGTTTTTGCGGAGTGCTTCAAGGTTGCACTTGTGGAGATAGGCATACAGGCGCTCGGACTTTGTCGCCCATTGCGTGGCTTCCCGCAACAGGCCCTGCTTTTCCAGCTTCGCCTGACCCTCATTCATCCAGAAAGGTTTGATGTTATGCTGGAAAAGGTCAACAAGATCGGGCCGCGAGAATGTGATGTAATTCCCCGCCTCGTGCGAGAGGACCGGCTTGATCGGCTTTGGCGTATCGAACTTGTTCGTGTTGACGACCGGATCGTCCCATTCGAGATACTGGATATCGTAGATCGCCACAGTCGGACGGTCGCGCCTAGGGTCCGAAAGCAGATTCTTGGCAACGCCGTCGGAATCGAGAAAAAGTCCTTTCGGATCAAGTTTCTGCGCGATGTCCCTGAAGCTGTACCGTATCGGCAGGTTCGCGTAAAGTTCGTTGCCCATGACCCAGCAGAGAACGCTCGGATGGTTCCGGTTTTGCGTGATGACCGCCGCGCATTCGCGATGGTAGGTATCAAACGCGGGTTTGGGATCCGTGCCCGGAGGCACATTCTGCTTCCACAGTTTGCCTGTGCCCGGAAGGTACCGCTCATAGACGATGGGAAACTCCACCGTCGTGATGATGCCGACCTCGTCACACGCCTCGTAATATTCGGGCGGCATCACCGTGCTGTGGTGGCGAACATGGTTGAAGCCGTAGGATTTGATCAGCCTCAACTGACGAAGGTGGAGTTTCTTGTCAGAGGGCATCGCCATCTGTTCCGGATAAATATGATCATCTCCGTAACCCCGCAACATGATCCGTTTGCCGTTCAAGAGAAGGCTGTATCCGCTGATCGTGAACTGCCTCATCCCAAAACGGCTTTCAACTGTGTCGAGTATCTGTGACCCCTTAAGCAGGCTGAGTCTGGCCGTATAGAGCGTCGGGGTGTCCGGCGTCCACAGTTGCGCGCCAGGCAAGGCAACTGCGGAACTGAAGGTTTGTCCCGCCGCGGGAATGGGGCCCCGTTTGATAAACGCCTCCGCCACGCGTTTCCCTCCTGCTTCAAACACCTCACACCTTGCGCCATCCGGCAAATCAACTTTCCCGCCCAACGTTGCGCTGACTGTGCAACTGCTTCCGGAAACATCGGGCTGGACATACAAGTCGTTTACCCAGCTCTCGGACCGCGCCTCCAGCAACACATGTCCCCAGATCCCGCCCCATGCCACATCCATGTAATCAGCCAGCGACGAAGTGCCGAACAGCGTGTCGACATCCCAGCGTTGCCTGGAGTCCACTTGGATCGCGACCGTCATCTTCTCGCCCGGAAACGCCTGTTGCGAGACCTCGTATTCCTGTATCGACAGGTAGCCGACATGTTCACCCAAATACTGCCCGTTGACCCATGTTTTCGAATAGCGGCTGACACCCGTGACCAGGAGGAATATCCGCTTGCCCTTCCAACCTTCCGGTATCTCGACCGTCCGCCGGTACCAGCCCTTGCCGACGAAGTTATGCCTGACCTTGTCGGTCTCCGTGCCGTAGCCCTGATTGTCCCAGATGCCGGGCACGCGGATGGTGCCATCGGCCGTCGGCGCGTAACCCGGCAGCGGCATGGCGGGTAGCTTCGCGCCGGGCAGAAACCATTTTTCGGCCTCGCCTCGGCCGGCGGGGTCAGTGGCGAAATTCCACACCCCGTCGAGGCTCAGCACCGGACGGGCAGCAAACGCCTCCGCGCCCCCTGCGACACCGTACCCGAGAACCATAATTGCCAAACCCGCAACTCGCATATTCATCATCATTTCCCCATGAAAAGAGTTGTATTCCAATCTCTCGCTTAGGGCGAGCCTTTTCTAGAAATCAGCAAGCCGTTCAGGGCGCTGTCACTGGCGTGCCTTCAGGCGGTAAAACACCGGTCCCGACGGTTGTGTCGGCGCAGACCATGTGTTGGTCGTCTGCGGAGCAACCGCCCGCGGAACTTCGGAGTCTGCAACCTTCCAGTCTGCGGCCAAGCCGTTCGTGGCGTGCTCTATGATGAAGGGTCTGCCATCTCCAGAATTGTTCCCCAGAAACTGTATGTAGAGCAAGTCGCCTTTTACCCATGTGTCCACGATGCGGAAACTACTGTCGCGATCCGCCGGATCAGTCCCCGCCGCGAACTCGTGGGCGGCGGTGAAACCGTCCCCGTCATAATCCGCGTCCGGGACTCGTGCCACGCCCCACTTGTCAAACCACGAGAAAGGCACGCCGTTGGTAGACGTGGCGCCGGTGTGCGCGAAAGCGTTCGTCGCGATCATGACATCGTCAAGCCAACCTTGCCCCTCTACTGAAAGTGAAGATAACGCAAGGGCGCCGCCGCCACCCCGCCCAGGGCTGTCCGCGCACATGTACCAAGGTCCGGGCGAGGTCAGGTTGTCCGGGGCCTTGTATCCGTACGGCGTCGGACAGAGGGAGCCGTTGGCGCGCGGGCAAAAGAACGTGTCTCCGCTTGGGCTGCTGCTGTAATCCATGGACACGCTGATGCGCACCCACTGATCCTCGCCGAGCGGGGAAAGGCCCAGAGACGACCAGCGTTGAGTCCAGACATTCCCGTCGAAGTGCATGTGCCAGACATGGAGTTCCCCGTTCGAGTCCACGCAGAACGCGGCTTGATCCGCGTTGGACAATCCGGCGGGCAAAGTCGCTTGCCGAACGGCCTTAAGCATGAAGTCCACGTTCACGTTCTGTCCGGAGGTTCCGTTCACGGCACGCTCCAGAGTATCGGAGACCTGCAGGACCTTCGTGTGGGCGGCTGCGGGCAGAGCGGATAGCCGGGCGGGGTCTGCACCGCGTACGTGAGGGTGGTCACCACGGCGGCATCCGCGCTCCCGGACCATCCGTTGGTCCCAGCGAGCGACTGGCCTGTGGCGTAAGGCTCAAAAGAGTCAGCGAGTGGCAGGTCACCCGCGTCCGGCGTCACCGTCAGCGTCACCGCGACCGTCTGAGGGGAATTGGCCGCGCCATCGCCGTTGACCGTGATCGTGGCGGTGTAAGTCCCCGACGCCAGCCCGTCCGTGTCGTAGCTTACCTGAATCGCATGGCGATCTCCGTTCAGACACGTGCCGCCGGCGGGCGTGACCGACAGCCAGCCGGCAGTGTCCGTGATCGAACAGGTCAGCGCGGGCTTGAACGCATTTCCGACCTCAAAGCTCTGGTCCAGGGCGTTCCGGCCCCTCGTGCAGGCAGGGGCGAGGGTTGCCGTGCTCAGCACCAGTTCAGGCGGAGTGGTCACTTGGACCGTCTGGTTGACCGCCACGCCCGTAACCGTCTGGGTCTCGCCGCCGGGCCAGATGATAGCGAGATCGACCGGGGCCGTGCGGCTGCCGAGCCCGAAGTGCAGCGTCAGTTCGTTCTGGCTGGCCTTCCCCGTACCGCCTTCGACCTGGCGCGTCAGGATCTTGCCGCCGCCGAGATTGATCCGCACCTGCGCCCCGATCGCCGACCGGTTAACCGTAACGCCGTTGCCCTCCAGGCGCACGCGCAGCCAGTGGTTCGGGTTGCCCTGATTCACAAAAACCCGTCCGGTAGTCGCCAAATCAAGATCGCCGTCGTTGTCGATATCCGCCCAGGCCGCCGAAAAGGTTCCGCCCAAGCCGGAAAGCCCCTCGGCGGCGGTCACGTCCGTGAACACCCAGTTCCCGTCGTTGCGCCACAGGCGCGGGGTGTCGCCTGCGTATACCGTGGGATAGAACAGGTCGAGATCACCGTCGTTGTCGTAATCGCCCAAGGCGGGCGAGGTATAAGACTCCTGCCAGTCAGCACCGTCAAGCGTACGCTTCAACTCGAAATGATAGTTCCCCGAAGGCCCCGTGTTTCGCATGAATTTCGGGCGGTCTTGGGCGGGGTCGGGGTGGCTGAAGTTACCCACGAAAAGGTCGAAGAGCCCGTCGTTGTCCAGATCGCCCCAAGCGGAGCCGATCGTGTGGCCTCTGTCGTAATACAAGACGCCGTCCCCGTCAACTCCATAGGCGGCGGCCACGTCCGTGAAAGCGCCTGCGCCGTCGTTGCGCCAGAGGGTGTTGGGCCGCAGCCGATAGCAGGACACGTAAATGTCGAGATCCCCGTCCATGTCGAAGTCGCAGGCCGTGACACCCCGCGCGTGGTTGTTGGTCGTGGAAAGGAGCGTGGTCATCGTGAACGAAGCGCCCGCGTTGTTCATCAGGACCGAGTCCGGCAATGCGCACGTCCCCGTATCCCACTCATAATTGCAGGCATACAGGTCGATGTATCCGTCGTTGTTGAAGTCGCCCCAGCAGGCGCCTTGGCTCGCGTTGCCATGTATCCCGTCCAAGTCCCCGGGCAGAGTCGGCATGACGGCGAGATTATTAATCAGCGTCAAACCGGCACCGGCCTCGTTCCGATAGAGATGGCCGCCGCCCATCCAGCTGTAACAGTCGTGATACCCGTCATTGTTGTAGTCGCCCCAGACGCCGTCACCCCATAATGTGTTGGTTTTTAAGGTGAAATTCGTGCCACCGTTATTCGTATAGAGCTCTCGGTAGCCCAACAGGTCCGCATAGCCGTCGTTGTTATAGTCGCACCAGGCCATCGAGTCACTACTGCTGTTCATTCCTCCCAGCCCGAGTTGAGAGGTCTTTTCGATGAACGCGGCGGTCGACACAAGGGGGCATGCGGCGGCCACGGTCAGACCAAAGAACGCGCCCCGAGTTTTCTGAAACTTCATAACTTCCTTTCACAGGCACACGAGTAGTCGGTAAAATCAAAAGCGACGTGTGTACAAGCCGCCCGTCGAAAAACTCGGCTCGACAGAGTCTCGCCCTCCAGAGACATGCAATATCCGCAGACATTGTGGAGGGCGAGCATTTCCGCGAGCCGCCAACGTGGACGACTGGCGGTTCTTAAAAGGGCTGCTGGATGAGCCGCGTCACCTCAGACGGATCAAAGTTCCTTGAGGGGACGGGGAGGACCGCGTTTGCAGAAACTGCCCCGTCGTGAGCGCCGCGCCGCTGATACGGACATCGTCCATCTCGCCGGCGAATCGATACGCACTGTTCCCCCGAGAACCAAGGTAAAGCGTCGCATTCAAGAAGTCCGTGGCCAAATCGGAGTTGTAGGCTGATGAAACAGACTGGGGTGCCCTATCCAAATAGAGCTTTGCGCGGTCCGCACCCGACTTGGCCGAGTCGATGACAAACGCAAGATGATGCCACTTTCCGTCCGTCAGCCCGGCAACGCTCTGGTCTATATTGTATTTGTAAGATGTTGCCGAGAAATAGGGGTAGACTGCCGTCGTAAAAACACTTTCGGCGAGTCCGGAATTCGCCGGTACATTCAAAAAGAATGCTCCTTGAGCCACAGCCGAGTTTGGCGAGGTTTCCATAATCATCTGAAGATTGGCAGCAGAGGCAGCTTTGACGAAACACTCCATCGTCAGCGAATCGTACCAGCGGAGGTTCAGATTCTTCAGCGTATTTAAGGTTGAGGAGGTACCGTTGAAAACCGCGGACCCTGCTGACGCGTTGAACGAAACACCGCTGTTGGCCAGCGAATAGCCGTTGCCGGAGGCGTCTGCCAACTCCTGTCCAGCTTCGAACGGCCAGTAGGCGACGACCGGGGGAAGAACGGTCGTCGGCCGGGTCAAAAACTCCGCCGGAGAGAGGGCCTTGGCCGTGATACGGATGTCGTCCAATTGCCCGCTAAACTTGTATTTTGCAGTATTATATCTTGACCCTATGTAGACGGTGTCGTTTCTGAACGGCGTGACGGTCTCGCTATTCAAGCCTAGGCTTTTCGCCTGCCGGATATAGTCGATATAGAGCTGTACCCGATCGGCACCCGACTTGGACGAGTCGATCACCATTCCGACGTGGTGCCAGCGGTCGTCCGAAACGGAACCCGCCGGAGCTTCCTCGACGTTATAACCGCCGCCGGTGGTAGTGTATCCAGCCGAAAAAGCGGCTGTCGCCCCGACCATGAAAATAAATGCGCCATACGGGGAGTTATTATAGTTCGCCGACTGCTCCAAAATGATCCGAAGGTCCTGGGCCGTGGTCCGGACGAAATATTCGACCGTTATCGCTGAATAAGGCACGAGATTGAGTGTGCTGGCCGTCTTGACCGTCGAAGCGCCGCCGAAAACCGCCGCACCGTTGGTGAAGACGACGCCGGCTCCCGTCAGTGAATGCCCGTTCCCCGAGGCGTCGGCGTAGCCGTTGGACGCGTCGAACGGCCAGTAAGCGATCACGACGTTCGTGGCGGTGTCCGCCGAACGGGCAGACAGGGATAAGAACTCATTCGTTGTCAGCGCCGCACCGGTGAAACGGAGGTCGTCCATCTCGCCGATGAAATTATAGTCGCCTGAACTTCCGCGCCAACCGACAAAGAGCTGCTGGTCGCTGCTAAACGGGGTGGCCAAGGCGCTCATCATGGCACTGTTTTTGTACTGCCTTGCCCCGTCCAGATATAGCCGGGTCAGTCCGGTGCCGTCGGCCGCATTGAGATCAATCACATAGGCGACATGGTGCCAGGCCCCATCGGAAAGAGAACCTTTGGTCGCATATTCGCTGTTGTATCCATTGCCCGTTTTGTATCCGGCACCCATGGTGTCATTGGAAGACATGCTTGTGGTGACGACAAACGCGCCGGGATTGCTGTTGTAGTTTTTCGAGGTTTCAAGCAGGAAAGACGCATTCGTCGAGACGGTCCTGACAAAACATTCGACGGTCACGGCCTTGAAGCCGCTGAGGTCAAACCGGCTGGGGGTATAGAGCCCGCTGTGGCCCCGGAAAGAGGCTGAGCCGTCCCGGAACCCGACCTCGCCGACTCCCAGCATCGCAAGCGCGAAATTATGGCCGGAGGCATCAGCCTGTTCGACACCCCGGGCGAAGGGCCAGTAGGCGATGATTTGGGGCATGCCGTCCGTATGGGCCTTCAGAAACTGGTCGGTTGTCAGCACAGCGTCCACGATACGCAGATCGTCCAGTTCGCCGGTGAAGGGCTGCTCATTGTTAGCCCTTGTCCCGATATAGAGGACCTCGTTTCGGAAGGCGCTCAGGACGTCATTGGTGTAGATATCCGAAGGCGTCTGCCGGATCTGGTCCACATAGAGGCGCACCCGGTTCGCTCCGCTCGAGGCGGCATCGTAGATCAAGGCGACGTGGTGCCAAGCCCCGTTCGTCAGCGCCGTACCGGTTCCCGACGAATCGAAGTTGCCGCCGTCATCCATGCGGAAACCGCCGGTGAGAGCGTTGCCGGTCCGGGATACGGCGAAGGCACCGGGGGTGTTCGTCGCGTTGGCCGAGTGCTCGATCAGCATCGACGCGCCCTCGCCGGCGGTCGTCCGCAAGAAGCACTCGACAGTCAGGTTGGAACAGGCTGTGAGGTCGAGTGCGCTTGCGGTGTGGAAGGCGGTCTGGCTCCCGTTCAGGACCGCAACCCCATTGCTGAAGACAACGCCGCTACCGTTGGCCAGCGTGTTTCCGTGACCCGAGGCGTCGGACAGTTCACTCCCCCGGTCAAACGGCCAGTAGGCGACGACGCGCGGCTCCGCGGCGGATCTGGCCAACAGGAACTGGTTGGTCGCCAGCGCCGCATTCGAGATGCGGATGTCGTCCAGTTCGCCGACAAATTTATACTCGCTGTTCGCCCGCGAGCCGATGTAGAGGTAGGCGTTGCGGAAACCGACAGACTCAGAGTTGGTTGAACTTCCACTGGTCGACTGGGCTACGCCGTCGAAGTAGAGCACGCTGCGCGCGTCATTGTTTTTCGTTGTGTCATAGACCACCGCGACGTGGTGCCATTGGTCATTGTTGGCGACACCCGTCGGCGTCTCATCCAAATTATAATCAGTACCGGTCCGGAATCCGCCCTTGACTTTCCCCGCAGCGCCACCTTCCGCGTAGTCGATCAAAAAGGCGCCTGCATTGTTATTGAAGTTTTCCGTATGCTCGAGAATGAGTCGGAGTTGCGTGGCCGCTGTCGTCCGCATCCAGAACTCGACGGTCAGGTTTGTGTAGCTGCTGAGATCGAGCGGCAGCGCGGTGCTGAACTTCGTTTGGGTCCCGTCCAAACGTGCCACGCCGTTGCTGAGAACCACGCCGGCCGCGCTTTTCACAAGGCTGTGGCCTTTGCCCGAGGCGTCGGCCAGTCCGCTGATTCCGAAGGGCCAGTACGCGACGACATCCGCCGATGTACAGGTCGTCATGCCACACACCATCGCGCTTGCAAAAAGCGCTTTAATCACGCTGACTCGCTTCATGCCACTCTCCTTTTCCACTACGGATGAGACCATTGATTAGCCATAACAAACGACATACATCTGATATCAATCAACGAGAGGATATGCCGCATCGCCTTTTCTGACAACCACCTATAATGCGAACTTTACCCTGCGATTTTACGAACGGTTTTCGAAGCAAAATCCGTCTCGCGCGAAGCCGCAAAGTGGTGCGGCGAACGGACTGTAGGACGGGCGTCCCCGCCTGTCGGCCTTTGCGTTTGCCCAATTTGCCGGGTTCTCCCCAAAAGTCACCCTGTTGTTTGTTCGAGGCACAGCCGCGCGGGAGGTTTGTCGATATGGCTGGCGGCCCTTGGCGTCAGGTGAGCGCAACACCCAACGCTGAAGCGAGAAGCCCGTAGTACCCGTACCCGTTCAGCGTTTGCAACGGGCGTTCCGCAGGGGCGCAAACGGAATGGCGGAGCCTGGCCCGTGTCTGCCGTATGCCGCAGGCGTCCCCGCCTGTGAACCCCATGGGCGGGTCGCCCACGCCACAGGGGCACCGGCGCCAGGTGCGCTCGAAAAAGTTACACCGAAGTTTGTTCCCGCTCTGCGGGCGGCGGCTTGCCAGTGTGTCTTTGATAGTCGGAACGGCTGGCAAGCGCTTCGTCCACGGTGAGGTAGACCACTTTACCGTCGCGCCAGCACGGCACGAGATTGCCGGTTAGACGGTATCCCTCGATCGCTTTCCAGGTGGCTTCGTCCATCGCCTGCATCACCAGCCGGGTTTCTTCTGACATCACGGGTGTCATAGGACAACATCCTCTTTCATTTGGGCAAAGCGCGCCGCATCGTACACCACGGCTTCCCCGTTTCTTTCATAGACCAAGACAGGCTTCATCCCCGAATTGTCGAAGATACGGATTTTGTCCATAACGGCAACGTAGCCCATGAGATTTTTCAGCGACCGTTCGTACCGTCGCCTCACGTCTTGCTCAGGAACCGAGTGTCCGCCCGCCGCAACGCGTTGCCGGATGCGGGGGATGAGCAGATCGCAACCGGGAGTCCAGAGATAGTACAGGCTCAAGCGGTAACCGGCTGAACGCAGACTTTTCAACAGATCCAAATAACCGAGTCCGGCGAGTGTGGACTCAAAACCGAAATCCTTTTTCTCTGCCGACAACGAGGCGATCCGTTCCAAAACGAGTCGCCCTGCTTTGACTGCGGCCCGTGTCGCGTCGAAAGGGGAGAGGCCCAGTGCGATCAGGTCAGGGTTGACAAACTCCAGACACTCCGCATAGCGTGGCAAAAAATACAGCGCGAACGTGGATTTGCCTGAACCGTTCGCACCGGCGACAATATGGCAGACAGGGGGCCGAGGTCGCAGTGCGTCACAGGACGATTCGCGAACCGCATTCGTCGTTGTATCGGTCAAAAGGGCTTCAGGCACGCCGATATCCGAGAGGATCGCATCAATCAGTGCGGTGCGGCCTTTCGATTCTACGGATGTCCGCACGGGCTGTGTGGCACCTAAACGGCGATAACGTGTTGTCGGCTTTTCTGCGCTCATAATACCCTTCCAGCGCCTCTTTTCTGAAGAGCAGTATACACGTTTCAAAACGGTCTGGCCAGTGCGGCCGCATCGCGAATACTAATCGGTAGATGGCGGAGCGGTTGACTCGCACGCGCTTTCAACGGGGACAGGAGTGTCCCCGCTCCCAAGCTCCGCGCACGACACACGCTTCAGCCCTCACTCCCCGGCCACCAACCGATTACTTGCGAATACGCGTGCTCCTGTGTCTTCGCACAGGCTCTGCCGAATACAGCGGTCTGACTCCTGCGTTTCTTGTTTTTATGACAGAAGTTCAGATGTTAGTCACTGATGAACTTCTACCGACTAATGCCAGGCCCAATAAATCGCAAAATAGATGAGTGAGAGCAGCGCAAACCAGAATCCTACGCTCTGAATGAGGGATCGCTTCGGTTCGCCTTTTGGCAGGAAGAATTTGTCGACACTCCACAACAGCGGACGGATCTCGGTTTCAGGTTTGGGTCGGGTGACCAAGCTGATCACGGCCATCAGAAGCATCAGGAAAACCTGGTTGAAACCCGAGCATACAAACACGTTTTTCGTGTTCCAGGTTTCGACAAAACCCGTGGGGATGAGTTGCGGAAGCAAGGCGAGTCCGCCGATGATGAGCGGCCGGCCTTCGAGAATAGTCCGGTCCATCAGCATGCCGAAGGGAATGCCCGCAATGATCACCGTCAGCGCGGCCGCCGGGGTCGTCTGCTTCCAGAACATGCCCATCAGGAACACCGACGCGATCGGCACGGCGAAGTAACTCGCCGCTGTCTGAAAATAGACGAAGATGCCGCCCATGCGCTGGATTTGAGGAGCATAGCCGATACTGAACAGCATGAGCGCCAGCGTGGTGACGGAACCGATCATTACCAGCCGTTTGTCACTGGCCTGCGGATTGATCCATTTCTTGTAGACGTCATACGTGAACAGGGTCGAGATGGAGTTCAGCAGTGCCGAAATGGTCGACATCACGCCCGCCAGAATGCCGACGACCAGCAACCCCTGTAAGCCGGCCGGTACCAGCGCGCTGATCATTTTAGGCAGTACCCGGTCGGGCACGTAACCTGCCGGGTTGGTGTGCAATCCGAAATCGAAGGCGTGGCCCATGAGGCTGTCCGGGCTGACTTCGTAAATCGCGCGGGCCATCATGCCGGGGATGATCTCGACGAACGGGCGCAGCAGGACGAACGCGCCCGCGAACACGACGGCCATGCGGGCGTCCCATTCGGTTTTGGCCCCGAAACCGCGCTGTACTAGCGACTGGTTGATGCACGAGTAGTACAGGTGCAAACCGAATACCGTCAGCAGGATCGCGTGCCACGGGATGGGATCGGAGGCCCGCGGATGAATGAGACGCATAAAACCGGGATCGGGCACTCGCCAAAGGTCCGCCAGTCCGCCCGGCAGGTGAAGGTAGGCGAGCACAATCAGTGTGGCTCCGGCAACGAAAATGAGCAGGAACTGAAAGAACGCGCCGTAGACCATGGACGACTCGCCGCCGTACAGGGTGCAAATTCCCGAGACAAGTGAGAGAACCGCCAGCCAGAGCCAGAGGTTGGCAGAGGGGTTGCCGGGAACAAGCGGGAAGATTTCGGACAGCAGCATCGCCCCGCCGTAGAACACCACCGCCAGGTTCATCAGCACGTAGCTGACAATGAGGAATACGGCGAAAATGTTCTGGCAGGCACCGTCGAACCGTTTGCCGAGGTACTCCGGCATCGTGCGGATACCGTTGCGAAGATAAACCGGATAGAAGAAATAGATCAGCGCACCATAGACGACGAGGGCGATCAGATTCCAGTTCACCATCACCAAACCGTTTTGGTAACCCACGCCATTCTGCCCGATGAGCTGTTCGGTGTTCATGCCTGTGGCGACATAAGCGGCACCGATCGCCCACCAAGGCAGCGTCCCCTTCGAGAGAAAGTAGCTGTCGGAACTCGCCCGTTTCCCTCGCCCGGTGAGGAAGCCCACGCCGAGCAGAGCGGCAAAATAGACCGTGATGGTAACGTAGTCCAGTGTAACGCCCGTCATCCGGCACACTCCTTTAGTATTGAGAACGCCCTCACACCGCTCACACGGGGAACCTCCCCGAGGCGTCTGCGGACGGTTCGGGGAACCGTCCCTACCCAACACGATAAAACGCCTACACGCCGTCACTCTTACCCGCAAACCACTGCGGCAACCTTCTTGTACGCGGTGATGATGTCGCGCACATCTGCATCTGTCAAGTTCGAGGCGACACAGCAGATCACTGTCCGGCTGATTAGGTCGTCCAAACGGGGACAGGCACCTTTGGCATAGGAAACCGAGGCGCTGTCGCGGTTCTCCTGCAACTGCCAGACCGAGACGCCGGATACACCGCGTTTGTTGACCAAGCTGGCGACGTTGTAATAAAGGTGCAGGCCCCAATCATCCATGTGAACCGGGTAAAGCCCTCCCTTGTCCGCAACGATGCCTTCCGCACGCAGAGCTTCGATAAATTGCAGAGACTGCATGCGCGTGGGCGAAACGGTCATCAGAAACGATCCGGCGTCACCCGCGGGTTCAAGCACTTCTCGGAACGTCAACGCATCGGCAAGCGCCCGTTTGATTTCGAGCTTGGCCGCACGCATCGCGCCGGTGATACGGTCGAGCTTCTTGAGCTGCGCACGGGCTACCGCGCCGGTCAGTTCGCTCATGCGACAGCCGATGCCCCAGAGCTGCGCCGAGGGATCGTCCATCACCAGCCGTCCGGCGTCGTTGCGCGGGTAGCCGAGGTCGTGGATCGCGAAGGCGCGACGGTACAGATAAGCGTCGTCGGTCACCACCATTCCGCCCTCGCCGGAGGTCATGTGCTTGTTCATCTGGAACGAGAAAATCGCCAAATC
>CAZTDL010000047.1:11649-13634 GCA_964612775.1 uncultured Lentisphaeraceae bacterium | reverse complement strand
AGGTCGTCCCCTTCACCATTCTCTTCGGGGACGAGAGCGGCAGCCACTCCGAAAAATACCGCCTGACGATCACCCCGGTCTCCGGCGACACCCGCCCCGGCTGGACGCGGGTGAACCGCGAGTTCGGCCAGCCCGACCCGCTCACCGTCAGGCTCGCCGCCGGAGCGTCCTACGAGGTCGCGCTCGGACACGCCGCCACCGACCCCGACCACAGCGGCACCCCCCGTCCCGACTACGACTACACGCTTGATTTTTCCCCGGACGCCTCCGCATCCGGCATGGCCGTCCTCGCCGACGACCCCGACGGCATACTCGGCGTCCACAACGAAAGCTCCCGTTTCTACGCCGCCGGGAAGACCGCCCGGATCACCGTCGTCCGCGCCGGGCTCGTCCCCGACTACAACCGCGACCGGGAGATATCCGCCGCCGAAGCGTCCGCGGACGCCTTCCGCCTCTGGATCAACGGCGACGCGGACAAGAACGACGTCGCGGAAGGCGAAAGCGACCTGCCCGGCCAGTCCTCCGGCTGGCGGGCCAAGGCCAACTCCGGCGACGGCGCCGTCAACGGCCGCGCCGACCTGCTGGACTTCTTCCCCGTGTGGCTGGACCTCGGCGAGGCCCTCGCCGCCCTGCCCTCCGGCGGCAAGATCACCGTGAAACTCCGGCATGACGGCGCCGCGCTCAGCTTCGTCACGACCTCGCTCTCCACCAACGCCGCCGGCTCCTTCCTCGTCGCTGAGGCCGCGGGCCTCGATTCCGCCGCCACCCGCAAGATCACGGGCGAGGGCGTGAACCTCTCCCCGTCGTTTGTGAACGCGGTCCGCGCCGACCCGTCCAAGGGCGTCATCCTCGTCGAGGGCCGCGCGGAAAGCGACGAGCCTCTCGTCCTCGAGCTCTGGCGCGACGGGAGGAAGGCGCTGGAGAAGCCGCTGCCCCTGCGCGTCGCGCCCGTGGAGGAGATGTTCAACAACCTTTCTCTCCGTGACGGCGGCTATGACGTGACGCAAGGTTATGCGCTCCCGCCGTTCGACCCGTCATACGGCCACGTCTTTTTTCTGCACGGATTCCATGTGGGTGTCGAAGACGCCCGCGCATGGGGCTCCGAGATGTTCAAACGTTTTTGGCAGTCGGGGTCGAAAGCGCGTTTCCACGCCGTGACGTGGGACGGAGACCTCGGCGCGCCCGACGGAACCCACTATCACGAGAACGTGGCTTCCGCCTTTGCGACTGCCCCCCGCCTGAAACTCTACGTCCATAGTGTGCAGACAGGCCCGAAGGTCGTCATGGCTCACAGTTTGGGGAATATGGTGGTGTCCTCCGCCATCGCGGACCACGGTATGGCCGTTGACAAATATTTCATGTTCAACGCGGCGGTTCCCGCCGAGGCGTTCGACGTGTCGACGTGGGACAGTGACGACTCGGGGCTGAATCCGATGATGTACAATGAATGGGCTGGATACACGGGGCGCACATGGAGCGCGCGCTGGCACGAGCTGTTCGCGGGCAACCCAGACGACGGCCGCGCCGCGCTCACATGGAAAGACCGTTTCGCGTCCGTCGCAACGTTCACCGAACTGTACAACTATTATTCAAGCGGTGACGAGGTGCTGGAGACGAATAACGTGTCTCCTGCTTTTTTGACGGGGACGGGAGGACTGTTCCAGTTATTTCCGACCGCCGAAAGATACGCATGGCACAAGCAGGAGGTGTTCAAGGGGCGGGACATGTCCGTCGGGACGACATGGGCGGGGCGGGGTTTTCTCAGAACCGCGCCCGAAAGCACCTACGATCAGACGCTGATTTATCCCGACATGGCCACGGCCAACAACGCCTCCCCGGCGCAACTGGCGGCCCAGCCCGTGTTCCGGTGGAACCCGCCGGACATGCTGACCAACAGCAGCCCCGCGCTGTCCGGGGCGACGGGAACGATGACGGCGCGTGTAGCGATTTGATCGGACAGTCATGGGCTATGATGTGAAACCTGC
>CAZTDL010000047.1:2874-11639 GCA_964612775.1 uncultured Lentisphaeraceae bacterium | reverse complement strand
GCCGATTACAATTTGTTTTTGCTGTTGGCGCTTGGGGCTGGACAAGATGTTTGCATTTCACCTATTATCATCTACCCAAGCGACCGGAACCGAGTGTCCGTAGTCAAGAGTAACTGGCACGATGTTATCCCGCACGGCCTCAGCCATAGAATGAAGAAGGGAGAGGGGTTTGCGCGAGAAGGGGTTTACGGTATGAGAAAGCAGAGGGTACAATGAAGGTTTGCAAGTTCGGTGGTTCGTCGGTCGCCAACGCGGAGCAGGTGACCAAGATTGTGGACATAGTGCTGGCTGATCCGGAGCGGCAGATTGTGGTCGTTTCGGCGCCGGGTAAGCGCGATAAGACGGACACGAAAGTGACGGATCTGCTGATCGCCTGCGCGGAGCTGGCGCTGGCGGACAAGGACTATGAGACGGCGTTGGCGGCAATCGTCGAGCGGTATGCCGAGATTCAGCGCGACCTTGTGCTGCCGCCGGGAATCACGTCGGAAATCGAGAAAGATCTGCGTTTCCGGCTGGCGGGCGACAAATCGCATCGCGGCATTTTCATGGACTGCATGAAGGCGGCGGGCGAGGACAACAGCGCGAAGATTGTGGCGCAGGCGTTTCAGGCGCGCGGCGTTAAGGCCGTTTATTTGGATCCGCATGAGGCGGGTATGTATCTGACGAGCGATTATGGGAACGCTCAGCTACTGGAGGAGGCCTACCAGTTTTTGGCGAAGACCCTGCGGGGCCGCGATGAAATCGTGATTTTTCCGGGTTTCTTCGGCTATACGAAAGAGGGTAAGGTCGCGACCTTCCCGCGCGGCGGCTCGGATATTACGGGTTCGATTTTGGCGGCGGCGGTGAAGGCCGACGTCTATGAGAACTTCACGGATGCGGATTCGGTCTATCCGGTCGATCCGCGTCTTGTGCCGGAAGTGAAGGCGGGCATTCCGACGATGACGTACCGCGAAATGCGGGAATTGTCGTATGCGGGTTTCGGCGTGTTCCACGACGAGGCGGTGATTCCCGCCGTGAAGGCGGGCGTGCCGATCAACGTACGCAACACCAATCGGCCGCAGGAGCCGGGAACGATGATCGTGCAGTCGCGGCGGGTGTTGGCGGGCGGTGTGGTCGGCATCGCGAGCGATGACGGCTTCTGCAATCTTTTTGTGGACAAATACATGATGAACCGCGAGATCGGGTTCGGCCGCCACCTGTTGCAGATTCTGGAGTGGGAAGGCGTCTCGTACGAGCATATGCCTTCCGGTATCGATAACGTCTCGGTCGTGGTTCGCGACCACCATTTCGATGCGGCATGCGAGAAACGCGTGATCGAACGCATCAAACGCGATCTGAATCCCGACGCGGTGTTGGTTGAGCGCGGGTATGCGCTGGTGATGGTTGTCGGCGAGGGTCTCTACTACACGGTGGGTATGGCCGCCAAGGCGACCAAGGCGCTGTCGGATGCCGGCGTGAACATCGAAATGATGAATCAGGGTTCGTCGGAGATCAGCATGATGTTCGGCGTCAAGGCCGAGCAGCGTGCGAAAGCCGTGCAGGCCCTCTATAAAGCGTTCTTCTAATCCGGCGTGTCCGGAGTTGCGTCGAACGCGCCACGTCCAACGTTCACCTCTGAAGGAAAGCGTTTTTCATCCCTATGAAACCGACACTCCCCAAAGTTATTCTGTACGATACAACCTTACGGGACGGGGCTCAGGGCGAAGGCATTTCATTCTCTGAGGCGGCCAAGATCCGTTTCGCGCATCTGTTGGACGATTTCGGCATCGATTACATCGAAGGCGGTTTTGCGGGGTCAAATCCGCGCGACCGGCGGTTTTTCGATGACATCCGCAAAGAACGGTTGGGCCACGCGCGCATCACGGCGTTCGGCAGCACGCGGCGCGCGGATGTGGACGTGCAGGGCGACCCTCAGCTCGAGGGGTTGCTGGCGGCGGGGACCGAAGGGGTGACGATATACGGCAAATCGTGGCTTTTACATGTGAAAGATGTGCTGCGCACCACGGGCGACAACAACGTGCAGATGATCGCCGACACCGTGGGCTTTTTGAGATCGGCGGGACGGCAGGTCTTTTTTGATGCGGAACATTTCTTTGACGGATATAAAGACGACGCGGCGTACGCGATGCGCGCGCTCGGCGCGGCGGTGCGTGAAGGGGCCGCGTGTGTGGTGCTTTGCGATACGAACGGGGGGTGCCTGCCGAACGAGATCTTCGAAATCACGCGGGCGGTGTGCGCGGCCTTCCCGGCCGTGCAGGTCGGCATCCATACGCACAATGACAGCGGGTTAGCGGTGGCGAATGCGCTGGAGGGTGTACGCGCCGGAGCGCGGCAGGTGCAGGGCTGCATCAACGGTTACGGCGAACGCACGGGGAACGCCAATATGGTGAGCATCCTTCCCGCGCTGCAATTAAAGATGGGATATGCCTGCGTGGGCCAAGAGCGGCTGAAAAAATTGCGCGACGTCTCTGCGGTGACAGACGATTTGGCGAATCAGCGTGCCGATCCGCGACAGCCGTATGTGGGGCGCTCGGCTTTTAGCCACAAAGCCGGGGCGCACGTAAACGCCATTCAGAAGAACCCCAAGACGTTCGAGCATGTCGACCCCGAGTCGGTCGGCAACCAGCGGCATGTCTTGGTCTCCGAACTTTCCGGCGCGGCAAACGTGATGATGAAGGCGGCCGAGCTGGGGACGGATTTCGGCAACCTCGACAAAGAACGGGCGAGAGCGATTCTGGACGAGGTCAAGCGTCGCGAGAATAAAGGCTATTCATACGAGTCGGCGGACGGGTCGTTTAAGATCCTGCTTCAGAAGGTGCTGAACCAGCACACGCCGTTTTTTGAGCTGGAAGGCTTTCGCGTGATCGTGGAAAAACGCGGTAACGAGGAACCCTGCCTTTCAGAGGCCACGGTGAAAGTGAAAGTCAATGGCGTCACGGAGCTTACCGCGGGCGAAGGACTCGGCCCCGTGGATGCGCTTAACGCCGCGCTGCGGCAGGCGCTGACGCGGTTTTATCCGGAGATCGCGAACATAGCGCTGACGGACTACCGGGTGCGCATTTTGGATCCGCAGGATGCGACGCGCGCGGTGACGCGTGTGCTGATCGAGTCGGGCGACGGCGTGCGGCAGTGGGGCACGGTGGGCGTTTCCGAGAACATCATCGAGGCCTCGTGGCAGGCGCTCTTGGACAGCATCGAGTATAAACTTTACGAAGACAGCTTGCGCTGATCAAGGCCGGGAGCCGTGCATGACGGCGGGCCAGCAGTAGACTGTGGCGACGGCGATGATGATGCCGACAGCCATCCCGGCGAAAACCTCTTTGCGCGTGTGGCCGAGCAGTTCTTTGAGATGGGTGTGCCGCAACTTGTGCTGATTGAAGAGCTCCTGAATCATCAGGTTGAGCACCTTGGCCTGATGGCCGGCGGCGCGCCGGACACTGGCCGCGTCGAACATGGTGATCGCGGCAAAGCCGGCGGCCAGCATGGCGATGGGCGAGGCAAAACCTTCCGTCAGGCCGATGGAGGTGCAAAGGCCGCAGACCATGGCGGAATGAGCGCTGGGCATACCGCCGGTACTCAGTAAACAACGAAAATCCACTTGGCCTGTCTTGAAAAAGCCAACGGTCATCTTGATCATCTGAGCGAGGGTCCAGCCGATGAACGAGGACCAAAACCAAGGGGTCGTGAATAAATGGAGCGGGTTAAGATCAACGATCATGATACGAGTACTCGTGTTATGAATTCTTTTAATTATGGCACGCGCGAGGGGTCGGTAGCAAAGGTTTTTGCGTAAAAACAACATTAAAACGGATCGGGGAATCGTTGAGCACGACGTGTTTCCGCAAAAAAAGAGCAAGTTTTTACGTTTCGATGTTGCAATCTTAATTACGCAAGATTAAATTGTATTCCAAATCGTAAAAGGTGTCGAGTTTGCTGGCTCTCGACTTAAAGGCATGGAGACGTCGAAATGAAACGGATAAAACACATGCGGCAAGGTATCACGTTGCGTGTGGCGGCAACCCTTCTGTTTATGGGCGAAACGCTAGTGGCGCAGACGGGGCGGTTGAGTCAGCGTCAGACGGGCGGCATTGGCGCGGCGCGTGGCGGCGCTTCGTCAGATAAGGCCGATTCGGTGAAGATTTCGCGGATGCCGCCTCCCGGGAAAACTTCGATGGTCCGTACGCCGGAGTTTACCTTCAATGTGCAGAACACGATGCCGCGTGTCACGAGAAAGCCTCGCGAGTGGGCTCTGTTCGAGGTTAAGTATGAGACCGCCGCCAAGTGGCTGGATGAGCTTAAGTTCGATTATCATGTCATGACCAAAGGCAAGAACGAGGAAGGCAAGGACGCTTTCAGTTATTACACAACGTCGATCCGTTATATCGATATCCCCAAGGGTGACCACATGAGCAGCGTGGCGATTCCTCCCAGTTTGGTTGAGCGTTACGGAGAGCCTGTGGCCGTCGCTTTGGAGATTACGGGTAAGGACGGAACCGTTTTGGCGAGCGAGTCGCCTTCCGGGGGCATGGCTCTGCCCAAAGAGTGGTGGAAAGACAGCAAGGTTCTTGACAATCCGAGCGTGACGCGTCGGAATGGGCTGCTGGATCGTTCAAAGACCCCGTTTGCCTTGATCAACCCGGACGATTATGAGGTGGTGCAATAGTGTTCTCCTCTGACCGCATCCTTGCGCTCAACGTGGGCGCAAGCAAAGTTGTTTTAGCCGAATTCATCGTCAAAAGCGGACGTCCTCCTGAGTTAATCAACTACGGGATGTCCGAATTGGGCGTTGACCCCGAGAACGATACAGGTGTGGGCTCTCATTTGGTCGCGGCGATCCGAGAGATCATGAAGACCAACGGGATCCGTCCTGCTCCTTTGATGTTATCGCTTTCCGGACAGATGGTGTTCCCTCGTTTCGTGCGTCTGCCTGCCGTGGGCGAAGACAAGCTGCTGCAGATGGTGCAATATGAGGTGGAGCAGAATGTTCCCTTCCCGATGGACGAGATCGTTTGGAACCATCAGTTTATCGGCGACGCCTCCTCGGGCGAGCAAAGCGCGATGATCGTGGCGGCGAAGATCGACAGTGTGCGCGAGATTACGGATCGCGTGGTCGAGGTGGGGTTGGAGCCGGAGATTGTCGACGTCGCGCCCATGGCGCTCTATAACTGCTTGCGTTATAATTATTCGAATCTGGACGGCTGCACGGTTGTCTTGGATATCGGCGCCCGCTCGACGAACCTGATCTTTCTGGAGGATGAGAAGATATATAACCGGTGCATTCCGGTTGCGGGCAACGCGATCACGCAGGAGCTGGCGAAGAGTTTTCAGATTTCGTTTGCCGAGGCCGAAGCGTTGAAACGGAAGCAGGGTTTTGTGGCTTTGGGCGGCGTGTTTGCGACGGAAGACGAGACCGCAGAGCGCGTTTCTAAGGTGGTTCGCAATGTGGTGACGCGTCTGCATGCGGAAATCAGCCGTTCCGTGAATTTCTACCGCAGTCAGCAGGGCGGTAACGCGCCGGTCCGAATGTTCCTGACGGGCGGTTCATCCGTGTTGCCGCATTTGGACACCTTCTTCCGCGAGAAGCTTCAGGCCGACGTCGTGTACCTGAATCCGTTCACGAATATCGGCCTGAGCAACCGCATCAATCGAGAAAAGGTCGGCATGGACGCGTTCGTGCTGGCCGAAAGTGTCGGATTAGCCCTGCGGCGGTCGTTGGCGTGTCCGGTTGAAATCAACCTGATGCCTCCCGAGATCGTCAAACGTAAGTCCCTCCAGAAGAGGATTCCCTTCTTCGGTCTGGCGGCCGCAGGTCTTCTTTTGTGTTTAGGCATCTGGGTGATGTACGAGAAGCAGCAGGTCAAGCTCTACACGTTCCAGAGTGAGCAGGTTGCCGCCAAACTGTCGGAATGCAAAGCCAAACTGGTACACTTGAAAAAAGCCGAGCAGGCAAAAGAGACGGTGCAGAATAAGGCGGATGCCATACGGAACGTGATGATTGCTCGGACGGCGTGGCTCAAAAGGGTGGATGCCATCCGCCGGAGCCTGTTCGACGGCATGTGGCTGACCGAGATGACGCCGGTGAAAGACGCGAACGGTGTGGTGACGGGGGTGCGCATTGTCGGACGCGGTTGGTCGGACACCATCAAAGCGGTTGAGGAAAAGGCTAAAGCGGCGGGACGGAACGCGACGGCGCTGGAAGAACTGCGGGATCGGCTGAAAACCCTTTCGGTCTTTGGCAAAGGGCCTCAGGATGTCAAAATCGTCGGCGTCAAGGACATTGAGGCATACATGATTGAATTTACAATCGAGGCGGCTTTGGCTTCGGCTTCCGTCTCGGAGGATGCAGCTGCACGATGAAACGTCATCAAATCATTTTAATAAGCTGCGGTGTCCTTATGGCGGTGGTGTGTTTGGGCGCATGCTGGTTCCTGTTCACCACGATGTCGGCTAAAACGGCGGCGAAAGAAGAATGCAACCAAGCCTATGAGGAACTCCAGAAAATTTTTCACGCGAAGGTTTTTCCGAGTGCCGAAAATATCGCGCGCGTCAAAGAAGACCAGAAGACGCTGGAGGCTTGGTTGGTGACCGCATCGAACCAGGTTCATCAAGGAGACCTGCGGATTGAGCCAAAGACGCCGACCGGATTCAAACAGGTTTTGCAGACGACGGTACGCGCTTTGTCGGCACATTCCGGTGCCAACCAAGGCGGAATTGTGGCGGCCGGCTTTAATTTCGGGTTTGATAAATATTTGGGGCAGTCCGACAGTCTGCCGATTGCCGACCATGTGGATCGCCTGACCGCGCAGCTCGTGATCATCGAAAAGATCTGCAAAGAGTTCTACGCCTCCAACATTCTGGAGCTGAAGGCGGTTACGCGTGAAGCCTTTGACGATCTCAGCCTGCAGCCGAAGGAGGAGGAACAGCCGAAACCCGCGAGTCGTCGCAAGAGCCGTCGCCGTGACCGTGATGACAGCGCCTCGACCCCCGCGCCCGCAGCCACGGCCAATATGGATTCGGAGTATTTTTCGAAGCAGCGTTTCACGTTTGAATTTATGGCGCGTCCGGCCGCTTTTATCAATGTCTTGAACCGGTTGGCGGCGATGGATCTGTTCGTGATTGTCGCGGAAACCGAGTTTCGTAAGACCGCAGATCCCCTGGCCCAGCGTGCCGCTGCCAAGAAGGCGGCGGAATCGGGTAAGACGGCTGACGGCAAACCCGCGGTTGATCCGGCTTCGTTAACGCCAGTCCAGCGGATTGTGACGGATCCGGAGCTTGAGCCGCCAGTGAGCGTGAAACTTGACGTCGATGTCTACTCGTTCGAGGGAGTCTAATCCGTGGCTTTGAAAATCAACCCTAACCTTCCGTTTGTGCGGCACTATGACAAGCTGATCGCGGTCGCAGTGCTTATTCTGCTATTGATTTCGCTTTTTTATCTGACCAATGCGGCGGGGCCCGCACGGGAACGCGAACAGGAAAAATACCGGCAGCAACTCAATCACCTGAAACCGTCTTCCGCAAATCTGGCGCCGATGTCGATGAGCGAGTACGTGGTTGCGAGCAAGCAGGCGCGTTCACCTATGCAACTGGAAATGCCCGAGGCGCAGCAGGCTGGGTTTTTGACTCCCGAGCGCCGCGTCTCTTGTGTGATAGCCGCCTGCCAGAAACCGATTCCCTATATGGCGCAGGTGTGCCCGTTCTGCGGCGGCAAGCAACCTACGTCGGAGCAGCCGGCCGATTTGGATAGCGATGGCGACGGGATTTCTGACAAGGCTGAGAACGCGCTGGGACTGGATCCCAAAGATCCGGCGGATGCGAAGGGTGATCTCGATAAAGATGGCTTTTCAAATCTCGATGAATTGACGGCGGGGACGGATCCCAAGGATCCCAAGTCGCATCCCGCACTGGTCAGTCTGTTGCGCGTGAAAGAGCTTCGGGGCAAGCGTATCCCGCTGATTTTTAACGGCGTGAACAAAATGCCGGACGGGATGCAATTGGTGTTCAACCAGACGGCACCTGTCGCGCGGACGTTGTGGGTACGCGAAAACGAAAAGATCGGCGACAGCGGCTACGTTGTGGGAAAAGTCGCGATTAAAAGCGAAGAACGCGCGAATCCGAACATGCCAGGTCTTAAAACCCGGGTAGACGTTTCAACCGTGGTGGTGAAGCGCCTGTCGGACAACAAAGAAGTGACGTTGCAGATACATGAGGGCGGGAAGGATACAGATGTTGAAGCGGTCATCGTGTTGCCGTTGGACAACACCGAGTATACGGTGTTGGAAAAGGGCACATTCAAAGTGCGCGATGAAACATACCGTGTCGTTTCCGTTGATGCCGTGAAAACGTCGGTCGTGATCGAGAACGAGGCGAGTGGGCAACAAAAGATTGTTCCCAAGCTTGATTAGTAGGCTCAATCAAGGTATATTGGTTTCTCTATTTTACTGCTCAAAAGGTTAAAAGCTGCCACACAAACGAGGAGCCTCCCAGATGACGCACAGTTCTAGGTGGTTGGTGATGTTGAGTATTTCGGTCGTTGCTTGCGGTGTAATGACCTATTTGTACGCGCAAGATGATCTTGAGGCGTTGTTGCAGGACTTAGGTGGGGAGCAAAAAAAGCCTGTTGCCGTCGCGGTGAAGCCCGAAGCTCCCGCTCCCGCAAAAACGCCGGCCGAGGCCGCTCCCGTTCCCGCGCCTGCGGCGAAACCCGCTGAAGCGGCCCCCGTTACGGTCGCCGCACCTGCACCTGCCGAAAAGCCGGCCGAAGCCGC
>CAZTDL010000047.1:0-2774 GCA_964612775.1 uncultured Lentisphaeraceae bacterium | reverse complement strand
TGCCGAAAAGCCGGCCGAAGCCGCGGCGACGCCCGAGGCCGCCGATCAGGCGAGCATCGTCTCCGAACTGATGACACTTGAAACGATCCGCCGCAAATCGCTGGATGACCATGGTTATGCTTCGTTGGAAACGGCCCGCAAGGCCATGCAGGATGGCGATTTCGTTTTAGCGAGAGAGCAATATGAGCAAGCGCTTGAGTTTATCGGTAACCGTCCCGCGACGCAAGCCGCGCGCGATGAGGCACGGATTGGAATGGGCGAGGCGTTTTACCGCGAGGCCAAAGCGGCCATGAAGAAGGGGAACAACGAGATTGCCCTGCCCTTGGCGGCACAGGCCAAGGAGTATGGCCATCCGCAAGCCGACCGGTTGATCGATACGCTTAAGCGCGAGCCGCCCAAGACGGCGCCTGATAATACGAGCATTGCCCATCGGATCAACGATCCGGAATACAAAGAGCAGCGTGATGAAATCCGCAGCCGTCTTCGCCGTTCGCGCCAATATTACACCACGGCCGAGTACGATAAGGCATTGGAAGAGTGCGAACTCATTTTGCGCGACTATCCCCATAATACGGAAGCCATGGAGCTCCGTAACAAGATCGCAGACCGCTTACACACCGTGGCGGATGTCGAGTTTGAAGCGACCCGCAGCCTGATGATCCGCGATGTGCGTAAGACGTGGACGCCGGAACGTTATGCGATCGAAAGTTCGCAAATGCCGAAGGGCAAGAACGAAATGACGTCGAAGACCGCAACGGCCGGTATTACGGATACGAAGACCGCTGAGCAGATCATCCATCAGAAGCTGGTCGACATCGTGATTCCGGAGGTGACTTTCCGCCCGCCCGCGACCATCATCGATGCCGTCGATTTCTTTAAACAGGCCAGCCGCGATTACGATAAGCCGGAAATTCCGATTGAGCAGCGCGGCGTCAACCTTGTGTTGAAATTGGCTTCCGGCGCTTCTTCTTCCGTCGCGCCGGTTCCTGCGGCGAACGCGGATCCGTTTGCGGCACCTGCGGCCGCATCGTCAGCAGGTGGCGTGCCGCAGATATCGGCGTTGAGCGCACGTTTCATCAACCTGTACGACGCGCTCAAGCTCGTATGCGACGTAACCGGAATGAAGTTCCGTATCCGCGGTAACATCGTGATGATCGTGCCGGCGAATGAGCCGGATGCCGAACTGATGACCCGTTCCTACAATGTGTTGTCTTCATTGACTGAACGTAAAAACGCGGCCCAGAGCGAAATGGGTCAGAGCGGCGGCGGCAATACCTTCATGCAGACCTCCGATATGAGCCTGAAAGAGGACTGGAAGGTGTTCTTCCAGCAAATGGGCGTCAGTTGGCCGGATGGTTCCGCGATCTCCTATTTGGCCACCATCGGCAAACTGCGCGTCACCAATACCGCAGAACAGCTGGCCGTGTTTGAGCAGGTCCTTGAAGATTTAAATGTCACGCCGCGTCTGATCGAGATCGAAGCGCGTTTTGTTGAAGTTTCGCAAGAAGATTTGAATTCCCTCGGGTTTGAGTGGCTGCTCAATAGCGATATGAGCTTTGATGCGGGCGGCCTGCTCTCCAACGCGTTGAATTTAAAAGACACCTCGACCGCTACGACAACATACGATAATTTCGGGAACCCCATTACGACGGGGACGACTGTTCCGCTGACGGATACGGCAGGCAATCAGTTGTACGGCTCGAACGGCCAGCCGCTGTACACGACGGCAAGCAAATTGCATAACGCGACCGTGAATGCGATAAACGGGTCCACCTACAGTACGGGACAACGCTATCTCAGCACGGACAGCAACCCGATCGCGGGTGAGGGCAGCAATATCAATGATCAGTTTATGCGGGTCAACGCCTTCTTGGGTAACGCGGATCTTTCCATGATCCTCCACATGCTGAGTCAGCGTTCCGACACGGATCTGCTCTCGGCCCCGAAAGTGGTGACCAAGTCGGGCCAGGAAGCCATCATGAAGGTCGTGACCGAATACATTTATCCGACCGAGTTTGAAGTCCAGATTTCCGAGACGAGTTCCGGCAGTTCCAGCGAGGGCGGTTTCAGCAGCATGCCGTTGGCCATGGTTGAGCCGCAGAATTTCGAGATGCGTGAAGTGGGCGTGATCCTGCAGGTCGTTCCCGAAGTTTCCGCCGATGGGCAGATGATCAACCTCACGCTCAATCCGCAGGTGGTCTCGGAGCCGGTGTGGAAGAACTACGGCACCAAAGTGCCCTACTATAGCGGTGCCTCGTCATATTCACTGAAGGGGTTGTCAGATGCTGCTGTTGCGGCTATACTCGGCGCGCAGCAGAAGCAGACGGTGGAATACATGGAGTTGCCGATGGAGCAGCCCTTCTTCCACGTGCGTTCGGTGCAGACGCAGCTATCGGTTTACAACGGTGCGACGGTAGTCATGGGCGGTTTGATTACGGAAGACCGTAAGACCATGGAAGACAAGATTCCTTTCCTGGGCGATCTGCCTTACATCGGCCGTTTGTTCCGCAGCCGTTCGGAACAGTCCGAGAAGCGTAATCTGCTGGTGTTCGTAACGGCGCGTCTGGTTGATCCTGCCGGACGTACGGTGCGTACGGGTGGTGAATCGTCGTTAATGTCAGGAGCGACCGGTGCGGCGCGGCCGGCGGTGGCTCATGGCGCGGCTCCTGCCCCGGCGGCCCCTGCGGCTGACGCCGTGGCAAAGTAAGCGTTGCTTAACGAGGATTACCGGTCTTTCAGGCGGGACGGTTCGATTGAACCGTCCGTCTCTCTTT
>CAZTDL010000046.1:0-13773 GCA_964612775.1 uncultured Lentisphaeraceae bacterium | reverse complement strand
TCGGTTCGCGGTCATAACACTCGATATCCCGCCATTGCGCGACCGATTGGAAGACATCTTGCCTCTCGCACGCCATTTCATCCGCACCGAAACCGCCGGCCTCAAGATTCAACCCACGCTTTCGCAAGAAGCGGCCGATGTTCTGGTTGCATACAAATGGCCTGGAAACGTGCGCGAACTTGAGAACGCGGTCAAGCACGCGGTAACGTTCCTCCAGGACGACCGTATCACCCCCGAACTGTTGCCGCCGCGCATCGTTTCCCGAGCGCAAGAGGTCAAGACACAGCAAGCCGCACATCCCGCAACCGCCGGCTCGAACACGTCACTTAAGGGATTCCTCAAGCTTAAGGAAAAGGAGTACCTTGACCAGATCCTGACCTCCACTCATGGAGATAAGGAGAAAGCCGCAGAAACGCTTCAAGTGAGTTTGGCGACGCTCTATAGGAAACTCTCGGACGAAGAACCTTCCTCCTCTTCAAAATAATGTCATTTTGTCGCTTTTGCAAAAAAGAATATCATTTTTGAGAAAACGTTCTGTTCCTGCGGAGAAGAAGGCTAACATAAAAAATTGTTTTGGCCGTGAACGACATAAACCGTGCCTATACGTGACCTTCCATTGACTTCTTGGCATGCCGTGTGCTATTAATCTTATGCAAACCGGATAGGATGCCGGTTGCTTTGTATAATCAGAGGAAGGAATTCACCATGAGAATGAACCGTAAGGGTTTCACGTTGGTTGAAATTATGATCGTGGTCGCGATTATCGGCATCTTAGCCGCAATCGCTATCCCGAACTTCTTGACGTCTCGTAAAGAGTCTCAGAAGAACGCGTGTATTGCGAATATGAAACAGATCGAGGGAGCTGTCGAGCAGGCGAAACTGGGAGGAGCGACATCAGTTTCCTCAACGACATTGTTCGGCACCGCGGCCTACATCAAAGTGGCACCGAAATGTCCCTACAACAAAACGGCGTATACGACGTTTGATCCGGTAGCTTGCCCGAACGTTGGTACGGTTACCGATCACGTATTGCCGAACTAAACGTTTGACGCATCAAAGGCAAGAAGAAATGACCAGCGGATCGAATCGCTGGCCTAAAAGGCAGATAACCAAACGGGCATCTGCCTTTTCTGTTTTTTTATAACACCGATTTAACACTATTATTTTCGGCAGCCCGTTTTTCTGTTCCAATACTCTTATTCCGGCTGATAAAACCAATAGGCAAAACTCGCATGGTCCCCATAAATCGCTAACTGTGCCTTTTCTTTCTGAAACAACTCAGCGGGCAAAACAAATGTAATCTCGTTGAACGCCGATATGGCCCCAACGTCAGACTGTTGCAACGGCAATTGGAGCATTTCCGTTTCTTTTCCGTCAACATGTACCCGAAGTTTCAAGGGCGATGTAAACGTAAAGGTCTGCCGACCACTCCGAACGCCCATGTTAACTCCTGTGGCCACTTTTGCCGCCGTCCTCAAAACCACTCTGACGGGAAGACGGGGTTTCACATGGATTGTGAGGTTCTCCCACCCCGCTATCATGCGCCCGACTTCGAACAAACCGTTCGTAGCATAACTAAAGGGTTCATATCGATTCCCATAAAACCGAGAGCCGGTCGAATATGAGCAACGTCGTTCATCCTCGGGATATCCCACATCGAGACGATCCGCAAGACGCCAGTCTTTTGTCTGGTTCAAAACGGCAGAATCAAGCGGGAAGAGGGCACGATCCAACGCGTCCCAACGCGCTTCCCGGATATGGCATGCGTTAGCCCCCACCATCATCACGGGGCCGGACAGGTAATCCAGCGGTGCATCATAAAACGAGGCTTGATCCGTCTGAAGAATCCAATAATCAAAACGCCCCTCCCGATGATGTTTTAACCGCTCCAGATTCAGGATCGGTGCGGCGCATAGAAACGCCGGTGAATAAATACCGGAAAGATGCACATAACGGCGCCCGGGAAACGCATAGGCGAACACCCCCGTATCACTCCCAACTCGCGCTAGAGCCGGAAGCGCGACGTGGACATCCTTCATGAAATCGTAAGTCTGCTGAGAAAACAAACAGGCCGAATAGTTGTTCGAAACTAACCAAACCGCACTCAGCATCTGAAAGGCCATAATCACCAAAAAGGGTATATACTTGGCCGCACCATTCGGGAATCGCCGTCCCAGCCAGACCGCGCCGCTCGCCATATAGACCAGCCATATAGGTAATAACCACGCAAAGTACCTATCCGTATTCATCCCCTGCCAACCGCTGGATGCCACGACCCCTACGCAGGCACCGCATGCCAGTAACCACCATATCTCTTTCCAAGCTTCAATCCGCCGCCATGGACGAATCATCACGCCAAGCCACGCAAACAGAGAGCCCAACAGCGGCAACCAATACGAGGCTCTGGGCATTTCATCAGGTTCCCCAAGAAAAAGTTCTCGTCCTATCCGAAACACATCGCCTAACGTCAGATTGAGAGCGGGGAAAAAGGAAAGTTGTTTAAAATAACCTTTATAATACACTGATTGATACTGTGCATAATCTGTCAGCCACAGGTTAAAAACAAAAACGCTTAAGGCGGAACCGACACCTACAATAGCGGTCATCCACTCCACACGCCGAACAGGAACCGCCCAAACACACCGGCGGACACCCAACATGCCCACATACAGAACGGCCAGCAACGCTCCTTCCGGTCGGCACCACGGTGCGAAGGCCAACAATCCCATACACCAGATCAATTGCCCGGACAAGAGTGCCGCAAAAATCCCGGAACTCACCGCCATGAACAAACCGACATCGGATTGGGACAAAGCTGAATAGGCAGTCTGTCCATTCAGGGCAAGTAAAGCACAGGCCGCAGTTCTCATCCATGGTGACACAAACAGACGACAGACAATAGATCCCCAGTTCGCCAGAAAAATGAGATAGAAGACCGCATTCAGGACGAACCCCGCTGTCAGCAGCACATCTCCCGTCGCGCCAGTCTTATATAAGGCGGCCAGCAAAAAGGGATACGCGTGCGACGTGCTTCCCGTCGACGGCTTATCCCCCGGCGAAAACACATAGGGCATTCCCTCCGCGATCTGTCTGGCTGACTGGCAATACAGTAAGGTGTCTGGTTGCGGAACCGACAAATGGGTTCCCGGGGTAGCCAAAGTCGCAACCATGTAATAGGCGCTAATCTGCACCACGCCGCAGGCCAACATGACTTTAATAAGGCCTCCGGCCGGAAGCAAAAACCATCTTTTCATATTATTTTAAACGATCCTTACCTGTATGTGTCGGAAACAATTGCGGCATTCGGCGTAAAAGATTCGGGTAACCCGGCAATACGGTTCATGTAGGCGACCAGCTGATTCACGCGTTCGACGCTCTCCGAGGCCAGTTTCAACATGTCACGCTGCGATTCCGTCAGAGCCCCCCCCTTACCAGAGTGCAACATATCGATCACCCCGGTAGAGACCGTGAGCGGCTGCACAATTTCCTGGTTCAACTCTGCGTAGCGCTCAACCAGTTCGGCACGTGAGATCTTAAGCCCGATTCCCCGACGTTTCGCGGCGGATTCGATGCTGGCAATCGTCTGCCGATCATCATCGACCCGATCAGCCAAAGCCGCGATCTGGCGCTCAGAGTCTCTCGTTGAGGCGAGCAACGTATCACGAATACGAGTAATCGCAGCCATCACCCGTTCATGTTGCTCCTCATCTGACAACGCCCCCTCGCATTCCAACAGCGTCGCCGTATCGCGCAAGAGAGCCGCCAGCTTCGCGGCCCGCTCCTGACGTGCCGATTTTGGCGTTTCATCGGCAGAAAGAGGAGTCGCAGGCTCCCCTGCCGTCTTCATCCCAAAGTCACGCTCCCACGCGGCGGCAAGGTCCGTCACCTCAGATCCTCCAACACCTGAGTTCCGTTGAGTCGGTTTTTCCGTCTCTGACGGTAAAGACGGCATGAAAGGCTGCGCCGTTTCTTGTTCGACCACCCGCTGATATGCCACAGTCACAACCCGCACACTGCGCACACCCGTTTGTTTCATCGCGGCTTCAAAACCGCCTTGGGCCGCCAACGTGAGGGGAGGCGTACCGAATAGCGCGACACAGGCCAAAAATTCAGTAAAATCAGGGGGAGCCAGAAAAACGAGCCCTCCGATTTTATGCAGATTCATACGATCCATCAAATTCTTGCCGGCCGACGCGTCCAACCCGTCCAAGGAGCCGTTCAGCAACACCCGTTTGTCTTTCAAGGCGATCTCCACGGGCCCATACGTTTTGATCGCGTGCTCCAATTCAGCAAAAACGCTCCGTGCGGCACTCTGTGTCACTTTGTGCGTTGGCCCATAGATTCCAGCCTGATTCACCAGCAACCCCAACGCCCGAACGAGTAAAACGGCGTCTTTTCCAGGAATTTTTTCGTATGCCATACTCAGTGCTCCCCTTTCGTTCCGCACCCACTGCTGGGGATTTTCCATACTCAATTGAGTATCCGCGGCCGTCCTCATGAAGGCCCATTAATGCCAAGCGGTCACAACCACATTATCCGTGGTTTCATCGTCCGGAGGCAAGCTGAAACCCGAACCGCTTCCGGCATAGAGGTCCGCCGTACCGACGCCCGTCATACCCTGTCCCACCAAAATGGCGCCATGGATTTCGGCGTGTCCGTTGAGCTTGAGACTGCCGTTCGGTATCAGAATTGCGCCATTAACATAAGATCCGGCATTGAGTTTCACCTCATCCACACCCAATATAATGAGCGCCGGATACCCATCTGGCGAGGTCACATTCAGCGAACTCCCTTGAAGAGCGGCTTCTCCCGTAAAGATAAAACATCCCGTTCCCGTCCGGCTCCATCCTGAAGCATCGCCCGTACAGACGGAAACCCCTCCGGGCGGCGCGGCAGGAATATCCGCACCGCTTGCATAAACCGCATTGTTCTCTTGGGCATATTCAATGAACTGATTGATCGCCGCATTCAACGCCTCACTCAGTATTTCCACCGGGGTCTGATTTGACAGCATCGTAATCGTACCGTCCGCTCTTTTCCATGTCACCGAACCTGCGCTTGAAACGGTCGTGGCATCCGTCGCGCTACTGCCCGTCAACGTGACATCGCCATTGGCATGAATGTCCGTGACGCTTGCCTGGAAATTGCCTTTCATGTCCAGCGTGCCACCCACGAGCAGGTCAAACAGCAGATCGAAATAATCATCGGACGTCTCGCCATCCGGTGTGGTGATCGGACGGTTCTCGACGTCCATCGACACCACCGCATGTCCCAAGCCGCAGACCCCTTCAGACACCAATTGCGCACGGTTGGCCGTACTGCCCGGCAAGACGACAGCGGTGACTTTATACGATCCATCATCAAAAGCGGCCGCATCGACATAACCGTCCGTTCTGCCAAAATCCTTTTTTATCGTATTATAAGCTTTGTTCAAGGCCGACTCGGCAATCAACCGAGCCTTGAGCATCTCTCGCGTGATTTGCGAAGCCCGCATCTGTTGTGTGGCGGCAAAACTCAGCATGCCGATCACGATGCCGACCACCGAGACGACTCCGAGAACGACCAAAATGGCTGAACCTTGTCGACGTTGCTGATTACTCATGCTTCACCTGCCTTTCAAAATTAACATCCGGAAACCTCTCATTACGGAATCACTTACCGCTGTTACGCGGTTCGACCTCCGCCGTCATCGCCGATCTTAAGCGCTCCATGACGCCTCCCTGAGTCCTCACATCTTTGAAGATCTCAATCTCCATCGTCACCCCCTGCACCAAATCTTTACCGTCCACGTCCACCTTGAAAATACCGCAATCCGGCGATTTCAACAACTTGGCCGCAATGTCAACGTACTTTTCATCTCCGTCCCAAGTGATGAGGACGCGGCGTAATTTCGGTGTTGCGCTCCGGAAGGGCCCCGCACTCCCGAGCCCGCCCTGTCCCGGATACAGTCTTGCCGGCTGTGCCGTATACACCGCCCGAAACTGCACATAGCGTCCAGTGCTTCCGGAAAAAACCGCCCCGTTCTCCGCGGCTGCGACGTTTTCCCAAGCGGAGGCATCTATGATCCCAAAACCGTCTTCTGCTATCGAATTGCCGGACCGCGCATATACCGTTAAGGTAGCCCCCGAAGGCACAGTCGCCTCCCAAGAAATGCTTTTGGTCACAGACGCCGTGTTCTTCGTGTCGAAAACATGGGAGATGTAATCTCCGCCGTCTGAAAAATTGGCCACCATACAGACCAAGCCGGGCATACACGGTTTCCACGCGCCCGTCGATTCTTTTTCGCGAATCACCTCATACCCCGACCAGTCTTTTTGCATCGCGGTAACAGCATCCCCCCCCCTAACGCCCCAACACTCATAACCTGAATCCGCAATTCTAAAAGCGCGAATAGCATCATCGATCGGAGTCGAAACCGTCATCTGATAAGAGAAAATAAAATTCTGTCCCGCATAGAACGCCGACAACTGATTCGTCGCGGGACGAAGATCCACGCCCCCGATTGAGCAATTGGCCCAACTGGACTTCTTCGCGCCGTTCTGATAAAAATCAAGCTGAACGAGCGGCGAGTCGACACTGATATTCGGACTATTGGTCGTGTCGGTCATCGCATATGCGGGATTCAAGATCTTCAAATTATTATTATAAAACGATTTGTACATATGAAAAACAGGGCCGAAACCGTCTGCGCGCACATACTCGCCCCGAATCGGGATTCGGACCGTCCAGTTGGTTCTCGGATAATATAAGACATCCGAAGCCGACACCTCATCCCCGACCGTATCAACGCCCGCCAAGTCGGACTGGACGCTGCCCCACCAAGCGGTCTTAAACTGCCCATCCAGTTTAGCGGCATAGACACCCGAATCAAAACCGGTCGGCACATATTCCCCGTCAAACCGAACCACGGTATTCGAGAAGGACACGTTACGGCCCTCCCCGATAAAGATGCATTCCTCGATCGCGTCATTATAGAGCGTCAACGAAAGCTTGTCCCCGTTTACAGCGGTATCCGCAGTCCGACCGTATGCGGCACCGGCCTTGCCTTGGCCAATAAAATCCGCCGATGAAGCCGAACCCGCCGCCGTGCAAAACTCCGCCTCATGCGGCCACCCCGCAACCCCGGCAAACACTTGATCTACCCGAAGTTTCTTACCCGTCGAATTCGGATTCTGATCGATGATCGTGAAGTTCACGATGTGCTCTCCGGGGCCCAGAGGCAAACTTCCGAAGTTAATCTTTTCAAGCGTATTCGCCTGCGCGGCATAACCGTCGAATCGTCCTTCCGCATGCCACAGTTTTCCAGTAAACAGATTCTCGAACATAACGGAAGTACTGGCCGTTTCATCGGCCAGACGGGCCGAGATGCCTTTTCCCCTAGTCACAACCTTATGGATTTGATTGTAACGGTCCGCATAAGAGGCGCCGTTATTCCGATTGGAAAAAACCGTGCGCCGCATCTGATGGGGCGAATTCTTCCAGACATGATAGATCCCCGTCTGCCGCCACAGGATATTCGACCCCAGAGCATCCATATCCATCAAACCGTCGCCGTCCTGGTCAGCCGCCAAAGCGAAACCCACCGCCTGATAGGGTTCGCTTTCGGGATAAAACACGATCGACTCGCGCGCCGTGTTGCGGATCTCCGCCCGGAACCGTTCAATCACCTTACGCACGTCCATATCCAAAGAAGCCTGCGTATTAACGCGGTTCGATTTGTACATAAAAAGCAACCATGTTCCCATGGTCATACTGATGATCAGGGAAAAAATAGCGATCGCGAAGACCGTTCCCAATAATGTAAAGCCTTTACGCATAAGTCCTCGCTATTTCAGATATTCCGTAAAATAAACCTTCATCTGCTCGTGCTCGTCAGTAAACCGGCAGATATGGTCTCCGCTCTTTATCGGATGGAAAGTTTTGCGCCACCCCCATCTCGAACAGATGCAAATGTCTGTCCGCACCGTGATGGTCGTCAGTCCCGCGTCGGGAGAATCCCGGACCACGGTTGTCGTGCGTCGGAACCGGCCGTTTGGTGAAGCGGGGGTGCCGAAATCATCCACCAGCAAATCCTTCTCCGCCAACAGGTCGAAATCCGAATAAACGACCGACCGCGCCCGCTCGAGACGGCCTTGACAAATCGTCGCGGCCACATAGTGATCACGCACCATCTGGAATCTTGACATCATCTGGTCAAGCAACGGCAAAGCCACCGACATGACGATGACCAGCACCGCCATCGCAACCATCAGTTCCAAAACCGTCATGCCTCGTTGACCGGTGCTTGTCATGACACACACTCCTTATCCTGGACAGGGTTGATCAACCTGCCGCATCGATGGTCCAGTCTCCTTCAAACAGTCCGCCGCCGCAATTCTTTTGGCGTTCATCTGCTGCAACAGTTCACGCAATTGAATAACGGCCCCATAACACAAATCGATCATCTCGCGATACATCTGTTCGTCTTTCTCCGTATCCATCTTCAGAATCTCGATGCTGGTCAATAACACCGTGGCGGGTTGCCCGAGCGCATGGCAGGCTTCGGCCAAACTTTCCACCATCGCACGGTTCCGCTGCGCTTGCTGCTCCGCAATCTCGGCACGCCTCCGATCCGCAGTGTCGCGAATCGAAAGCACCATGCCGCATAATTCGTTGTCCTCGTTGATATCAGGGACCGCCGAGATCATCAGCCAACTGGATTTATCCCGAACGATCAATCGCTGCTCACCCGTCCAGCTTACGCCTTGACTAATGCTTCCCAAGAGGGGACCGATCACACCTTTCCGGTCGAACCAAACATCCAGATGCTGACCGACGACCGCCGCTTCATCCCCCTCCGCCAACAGTTTGATCATCATGTCGTTTGCATAGGTGATGACACCGTTCATGTCCGCAATGCCAATGCCCGCATCCGTATTGTCCATAGCGTGACAGGCTGAAAGCAGCTTCTGCTCAGCCTGCCACCGGGATTGAATGTCTCGGACAAGATAACAGACCGGCTCAGGCGCGTGGACTCCATTTCCTAAAGCAATGATCTCTACAGCCGTGAAGACGTCGTTTTTATGCACCGCAAACGCTTGTATCCGCATATAGCGGCCTTCAGCGATCACCGTTCTGATCTCTGCCAGCAAAGGATCCGTCACGCCCGCCACCAACGCGTGAAGGGATAAACCGGTCAACCCCGAGTCCTCGTAGCCGAAAAAACGCGTTGCCCGCGCATTTGCGGAGAGAACCCGTCCTTGGCCGTCCGCCAAGAGAATGGCATCATAGGCATGCTCGAACAGAAAACGGTAATCCAGCTTGTCAAAATAGTCGGAATTAACCACTCCGCGGCGTTCATCCGTTCCCGGCGTCCGCCCATAACCTAGCGAACGTATGTCGATCTTAATCGTCTGCGATTTTTCATTCGTCTTCATACGCATTATAATAAGCACAAATCATGCCGCTGCAAGAATAGACTTCTAAAACGACCCAACCCCTTAAAATCCGTTTTTTCTCTCTTATGAAAATATTTTTTTCAAAAACGAGAAAAAACATCGCGAATCGAAAAACAAATCCTCTTCTGCAAGACTCTTCCGAATTCCAAACGCGCTTCTTTTCATGGCACCATTTATGCTTTTATTTATCCATAATGTCAGTTTCACTTCCAACCAAAAGCAAGGCTCCTCGCAAAACCTACACGGATATCGTAGGGCTTGAGCTAGGCGCAGACACGGCCGCAGGCGTGCCCGCTGTGCGCCTGAGAAAGCGAGAGGGGCAAACCGAACTTCTGGCCGCAGGGTTCTTGAACCTGCCGGGCAAGTTACCGGAAACACCCGGATCGGATGGGGCCAAAAGAACAATCTGGAGTTTGCCCCGTGAATTTCAAGCACCTCATGCCGCCTTGGCGGTCTCTTCATCCTTCGCGTTTCTCCGGCATTCAACCGGGGCAGTAGATGACGCAACCGAGAAAAAGCAGTTCGCTTACCGGCAATCTTCGCTCATAACAGCCCCAGACCTGCCGCCGTTTGTGATCGGCTTACCGGAATTTCAATCCGTTTGGGCCGCGCAACTCTTACCCGAAGGATGCCGCCCAACCGCCTGTTCGCTACAGGTTTCAGCCGCGGCCGCCCTCAGCGGGTTCATGGCAACTCCTTCGTTCGCATCGACGGGCGGCAACGCCGTCGTACTCGTCGTTTTTCCGGAACACACCGCCCTCGCCGCTTTTCAAGAAACCAGACTTGTTTTGTATCGCGAGCACCCCGTTGGCACACGGCATCTTCAGAACGCCATCAGCGCTCAGATGGGCATCGAAGTCGCCTTGGCCGACACGGTGCTGGAAGATAACCTCATCGACCCGCTGCCCATCATCGACCCGGTTTTGCGTCCCCTTTTCCGTCAGGTTGAGATCTCAGCGGACTATCTTTTGCGGCGACGGAACTGCCCCGTTGAGCATTTCTTTGCGTGCGGCCTCGCTGCAGGCAGTCGATACTGGGCCAAGGTTTTTGCCCACATGACGAATCAGTCATTAACCTTTTGTTCGCCGCTGGACGGCATCCAAACGGTTGAAAAACCGTCCGGATTGCCAAAAGAGAAAGATCTGGCCGGCGTGGCCCCGTTTCTCATGTCAGCGGTCGGAGCCGCCCGTGCGGTTTTGGAGGATGTATGAGCACCTCTTTGCACCTTGATCTTCTAAAAGCCGAGGAGCATTTGAGCCCCAACCCCGTCCGGTTGCGGGTGATTGTGCCGTTTTTTTCTGTCTTGGCCATCCTCGGCATTGCCGTCTGGTGGACGCTATTCGCTTTCCGACTGCATGCCGCCACACTCCAAAAAGCTGTACTGGTCACGAACATCGAAGGGCTCAAGTCTGCCCATAGCAAAGTGCTCCTTTTGCGTGCACAAGAAAAGGAGCAGCAAGCAATCTTAAAGCAACTCACTTTCTACCGTAATTCGCGGATCTGTTTCGCCGAAACGTTCAAGCGACTTGCCGAACAGGTTCCCGACACCGTGCAACTCACCGAACTGCGCGTCCCACCGCCGCCCCCACCGCCCTCTACAGACCCCAACCGGCAAACATTTGGACCAACCAATGTGTCAGAAGCGGTCAGTCTGAAGCTGGCGGGTCGCGCAAGTGGCGACGCCCCCAGCGTATCCGTAAGAATGTTGTTGGAAAAAATCCGAACACCGGCTTTCACAAACCTCATCCGATCTGCCGAAATTCCGAAGGGCGCTTTCCGTCAGGACACGTTCAGAGGTCCGGCCAACCAAGATACGCTGTTGTTCGAAATCACCTGTGGCTGTGTTCCAAGGAGGTTCGAATGAACATTGAAATCCCTTACTTTAAAGACCTACCGCCTCCTTTGCAGCAGGCCATCCTCATCACATGCGGGAGCCTGATCATTTGTTCCGCTCTGATTTTCTTCGCCATCTTACCTGTTCGTACGCGTCTTCAGGTGATTCGCACGGAGATCGCCGATTTAAACGGAACTTTCGCCAGCATGGAAAAAGACATCGCCGAAACGGCACAACAACAAGCCAAAACCACAGCCAGTATGCTTGATGTCGATGCCTTCATCGCATCCGGAGTGATCGAACCGCTCCTCGGATCTTTTGCCATGCGCGGCAAATCGCTGATCGACCCGCTGGCTCAAAAGACCGGTTTTACGATCAGCGGCGCAAAAGAGCTGCCGTTCATCCCTCTTCGGGCCCCCTCACCGGCTCCGGAACAACTTTTCGGACGCCAACCGATCGAATTCACAGGCCAAGGGTCCTATGCCCAAATCACGGCTTTGATCTCTCTGACGGAAGAATCTCTGCCGTTGGCGACGCTTTCCAGCCTCGTGATTCTTAGCCAACCGCAAACGCCCGAGATCCACAGAGCGATCATTACCTTCGAATGGCCGACCAAGGGTGAGAAACGGAGCTTGCCATGAATCTGCGGAAACGCGACTTCTTCCTTTTTATCCTCTCATGCGCCGTCCTTCCGGCTTGGGCCGTGCGCGACCCTTTCTGGCCTATCGGCTATGAACCTCCCAAGCCGAAAATGCCCGAAACGGCCACGACAGATGCCGTCCCTCAGAAAAAACTTCCCCCAAAGGTCGTGACACCTGTGATTAAACCGATCACAGAAGAAGATTGGGGTAAAGCCAGTAAAACGCTCATCATCAACGGCTTTACGCAGTCTGTCCGGCCGGACACCGGCGAAACACGCACCCAAGTGATGATCAACCGCCGAACGTATGCCCCCGGCGCCACCCTCAGCATTACCAACGCCGATATCCATTTCACATGGCGAATCGAATCCCTCGCCGATCGCGACCTTAAACTGAAACAGATCAAGGCCGCGCGTATCATTACGGACCGTTCTTCCAATCTCAACCAATAACACGTAACAGGAGCATCAGATGCAACAACTCGTTCTTGTCTGTCTATCCGCAATGGCGATTTTCGCCTTGACGGGCCCCGTGCAGGCGCAGACCCAACAGCAGCCCGCAACGACAAATGCCTTGACCGTCACAACGGCGGCACAACCGGCACCCCGGGTTGAACCGGCGTTACGTGTTGTGGACACCTCCAACATCAGCGAACCGGTCGTCTCAATGGCGTTCGACGAAACCCCCCTCTCCGATGTGATCAAGGCGTTCCGGGACGCAACCGGCGCCAACATCATTTCGGGCGGCTCAAACCTTCAAACCACGGTCAGCATCCGGCTCGACAATGTGCCTTGGCGTAAAGGTCTTTCGTCGATTCTTGATCCCCAAGGGCTTCAGCTTGTGGAACAGCCGCTCGGATCAGGTATCTACGTAGTCAGCACAAAAACCGTCGAGGTTCCCAAAATCACCCGTACGTTTGAGCTGAACCATGCCCGTGTTGACGACCTCGCGACACTGTTCAAAGCGACTCTCGGTTCGACGGGTATCGCAACACCTTTCCCGTCCGCCAACGTTGTCATCATCACGGCTACCGAACAGCAATTAGCCGAGTGCGAGAAGATCATTGCGGCCGTTGACAAGGCACGCCCGCAAGTTTATATCGAAGTGCGTTTTGCGGAACTCACGGCCAGCGCCAGTAAAAAACTCGGCATGAAATGGGACAGCCTCGGCGGCAATGGCTATGGCGTCAACTTCGACGGGGCCTCTTTGGGATGGTCTGGTTCCAGCGGAAAGTCCAAAACCTATAATATCAACCCCGTTGACACCACGGAAAACACGGCATCCGGCAGCCGCACCTCCAGCTTTGTCGACGACGCGCAGGAAAGCATCAGCGGCACAGACTCTTCCGGCAACTCGTTAAACAACACGATAACACGCACACTCGACTCCACGCGGACGCACACCATGGACCGCACGTTCACAGGATCGCTCTCCATGGATGCCTTCTCCCTCACCATGAACGCCTTCGAGCAAACGGACGGAGTCTCGATCTTTTCGAACCCGAAGATCATCGTCGCGAATGAGCAAGAGGCCGTGGTGGATATGACCACCAAAGAGCCGAATCTGCAGATCACCACAACCCGTTCGGGCACCTCAAGCGACCAGATCGATATTGCCGCGCAATTGCAAGTCATCCCCGGCGACAAGGGCGACAAGGACGGAAAGGGCAAGGGCCTGTTCGCGGGCGAGGCGTTCTTCAGTTACGGCATCACACTGAAAGTCACCCCGCGGATCAGCCCCACCGGCTTGATCACTATGATCGTCGAGCCTTCTATCAGCACTCTCACGAGTTATTATGAATTTACCAGCGTGAGCAGCGATACGCCGACGCCCCGTTACCCGATCATCTCTATGCAGAAAA
>CAZTDL010000045.1:0-13835 GCA_964612775.1 uncultured Lentisphaeraceae bacterium | reverse complement strand
GAATGGGGAGTTTGGAATCGGTGGACGGAGAGACGACGGAACGCTCAACGCTGAACGTGTGCCGGTGCAGCCGGTAGTGCCGGTGCGACCGCGCACCGGCAGAATTGAGCGAAGAGGTGCGGCGCGGGGTCGCGCCCGCACCACGGAGAACGATTTGGAGGCGAACGAATGAACACGATGTCAAAACTGGTTTTGATGGCGGCGGCGGGCTGGGCCGGAATCGCGGCGGCTGCGGATTCCCTCTGCGCGTCGGTCAAGATCGAGATCGAGCAGGAGCTGACGCTGGAGCGCCAGGCCTTCGACGCGAAGATGCGCATCAACAACGGGTTGGACGCCGTCGACCTGACCGACGTCTCCGTCACCCTCTCCGTCACGGACGCGGCCGGCCAGCCGGTGCCGTTCACCTCGAACACCCAGGCGACCAACGCGCTGTTCTACGTCCAGGCCCCGGTGCTCGTCGGCATCGACTCGTCGGGCACGGTCGCGGCCAAGACGAGCGCGGATCTCGACTGGCTGATCATCCCCACCCCCGGCGCGGCGGGCGGCGGCACCGGGGACACCGAATGAGGGAAGCGGTTCGGCAGTCGTTGAAACAAGGAACAAGGGACTGCTGATTCCACCTTAAATTTGCCGATCCTTGGTCTAAGAATGGGGGTAAGCGCACACACAACCGCGACCATCCTACCACCCTCGGCGTGTCAACTGCGAAACCGTCCACTTTTGCTTGCACAAATAATCACTTTCGTTTTTACCCCGACGCAATTACATTTTTATGTTGTGATTCCGCGATGTTATGTTATCATCATTATACATTAACTTGATTTCGACTATGACAATCTTCATGATGAGACAAGCAATAGGTAAAAAAGTCTTGCATGTGTAGGATTATGCAGCGAGTCTTTTTCTGATATTTTGACGCTTGACGGAATCTGAACAGGAGAATGTGCACCAGATGTTTTCATCGGGTGTTCGAAAAACCTTAATTTTGAAAAGAGTTCAACGCAACCCTGCGTTTTTGATTTCAAGGTTCAACTATCGTGACTCGTTGAGGATTGGCGGACAGATGGTGAAAATTTGTCTGAACTGCGGCGAAAGAATCGAGGATTTATGAAGTTCGAAATCTTATACGTGTCTGTTTTGACGGTCTTTTTCCCGACTCTATTTGCGCTTTCACTCGTGCCAAACGATGAATCTGACGGTTTCCCGCCGCTGGGATACGAGGATCGGATTTTGCTCTGGACGTCCGGAGATGTCCCCGACGTTTGGTTTGGAGAACAGACGTCCAATTGTGTCTCTGTAAGCGCCGGCGGTGATCATTTTCTCGTTTTGTATGCGGACGGCTCAATCGTTGCGTGGGGCGACAATAGGTATGGGCAGTGCGACGTGCCTGATGATGTCACGAATGCGGTTGCCGTTGCCACAGGGGAAACCCACAGCCTCGCGCTTTTAGGTGATAACACAATTATAGCATGGGGCAATAATGCCAATGGTCAGTGCGAGGTCACTGAGTTTGATGCTTATGCCGGTGTGGTTGCCATCGCTGCTGGCGGGTATCACAGCCTTGCGCTGTCCTCCCGTCGATTCGTTATTGCCAAGGGTGACGATACGTACGGCCAATGCGATGTCCCCGAGGTCGTCGACAATATTGGTGCCATTGCCATCGCCGCAGGGAGGACTCACAGTCTCGCGCTTCTCTCTGATGGCCGAGTAGCGGCATGGGGTGACGATACGTACGGCCAATGCGATGTCCCCGAGGCCGTCGCCAATATCGGCGCAATTGCAGTCGCTGCTGGCGCGTCGCATAGCTTGGCGCTTCTGACAAACGGAACAGTCGTTGCTTGGGGTGACAACAGGAACGGTCAGATCAGTGTGCCCAATATTCTTGCGGATAAGACGGTTGTTGCTATTGGATCGCTGGGCTCCTATGGTTCTTGGGCTACGACGCTGGAGGGGGGACTTTATGCGTGGGGATGTGGTGCGCCACCACCTATTCCGCATGTATCGGCTCCCGCTCTTCGTTTTCTTGCTGCCGCCGGAAGTGATTTGGCGCTTACAAATACCGCTATCGTTCGTATTCCTTGCGGGGCCTCCATTGCTGTCGATGTTGACAGCGACGGTTTTACAACTTTCGCCGAACAGTTGATCTGCAACCCTTATCCCGCCGATAGAGACTGTGATGACGATGGGTTCTCAGCCGGATTTTCGGTAATTCACGATCCTGTTCCATTGATTGCGGTCATTGATCATGATCGCGATGGCGAATCACGCATATATAAGTATGATTGCAGTACGGATCCGCAGGCCGTTCCGAGTGTCAATTATACACTGTATGTGGATTCGGATGTCGGCAATGATTCTTACGACGGATGTTCTTCAGCCTTCCAAACGGGAGGACGAGGACCCAAGGCAACCGTTCAGCAGGCGATAGAAGCCTCGCTTTCCGGGGATGTCATCGAGTTGAGGGGGGGGGCATTCATTCACGGACCGGACGCTGTCAGCTAATGGCAGGAATCTTGTTTTACGTCCCATGGGTGCAGTACGTTTCTGAATGCGGGAATGAAGGCGCAGCGACGATTGTAGAAAAGGAATAAGGCAATGAGTAAATCAAGCGTTTTGTCTATCCTGTCGGGAGTATTGGTTGGCATCGAGAGTGTTGCTGGAGATCTTACTGTAGAAGGCAGTCTGCATGTGACCTCCAATTTGACGGCGAGTGTTCTCTCCGCCACCAACGCGACAGTGGGTTCGCTTGCGGTTAACGGCAGTGCTGTTTTTCCGGAACGATTCAAGGTGATGGCGCAGGCATAACGAATTTGATGGGCGTTGTATCAGCACAAGAACTTGTTCAGGCCATCGCTGTTGCGACCACGCCTTTAGCCGGTACCCAGTCTCTTGCCTCAGCAGTTTCTGGCTTAAACTCCTTCTCCCAGTCGGTTGTGTCGGCCGTGTCGGACTTGTCCTCCAACACTGTGCCGATTTCCAGAACGATTGCGATCAACGCCGATGCGCAATCGCTGAGCGGCGACGTGCGGTTCTTCATTCCACCGAATCCGGCTAATGTGACCGACTTTACCTATATCACCAATGCGGCCAATGAGATTGTCATCACAGGTTATGTCAGTCAAAATGAGGATGTCGTGATCCCTGACAACATCAACGGTTTTTTTGTCACAAAAATTGGAGATTCGGCATTCTGCGGACTCAGTTTCATCTCCTTTTCCGGCGGCGCAAACATCACGGAAATCGGGTCTAACGCGTTCTATTCTTGTCGTTCACTGACGACTGTTTCCTTGCCTGCGGTTACGTCAATTAAGAATAATGCGTTCCGTTCTTGCGTTTCGCTATCCTCTTTGGCCCTGCCGTCTGCCGCAGTGATTGGGGAGAATGCGTTTTACGAGTGCTATTCTCTAACCTCCATTTCCCTGCCTTCTACCGTATCGATTGGAAAAAAACGTTTAATTCCTGTTCCGCCCTTGCCGCCGTATTCCTCCCTAGCGTCACATCAATCGGGGAGTATGCTTTTAACAATTGTTATGCCCTGACAAGCGTGTCGCTGCCTGCCGTCACATCTGTCGGAGATTATGCGTTCCACTCTTGTTCCGTCATGACCTCCGTGTCGTTGCCTGCCGCCGTATCTCTCGGGGAAGGCGCATTTTCAGGTTGCTGGGCCTTGACGTCCGTTTGGTTCTCCGCTAACGCACCGGCAATCGGTAACAATATCTATGAAAGATATTCATCCGTCAACAGCTACATCCTGAACCCAACTTCGACGGGTTGGGGTGCGACATTCGGTGATAGACCTGTTGTACGCACGCCCCTGTTTGGTGACGGTTCGTATCTGACAGGCATAAGTGTCACGAATCTGGCGTCTGGTTCGATTAACTCATCCTTGCTGGCGACCAGTGCCGTGTCTTCCGCTTCTCTCGCTGCTGATGCGGTGACATCGGAAAAAATCAAGAACGGGACCATTGTCAACGCGGACGTTGCCTCCGGTGCTGCGATTGATATGTCCAAAGTCGCCGGACTGGCAGCTGCGGTTAATTCGCTTGTAGAGCATTTGGCGGCGGAGAATAATCCGCACAGCGTGACAGCCGTTCAAGTGGGCGCTTACACCACGAACCAGACCGATTCGGCTATCGCGTTGGCATTCGCGAACGCATCGTTCGGAGGGGGGGGTCATGACGAACCACACGGGCGATGTAACCATCTGCGGTTCGTTGTTGGCCAACGTGTTTGCGGGCGACGGGTTCAATATCACAAATTTGAACCTTGCCGCATACGTGGGGGCGAACCTGACGTGGGATGCGGTGAGCAACAAACTGAACGCGGTCGGCGGTGTAGACTCCAATGACGTGCTTGCCGTGATTTCAACCGTCTCCGGTTTGTCCGACGGCGACGATGATAGCCGCTGGACAGGAACGGCTGACGGATTGAATGCCGCAATGGGCCGCACGTCTTTAGGACTTGGCTCGGCCGCAACAAACGATGCGTCCGCGTTCGCGTCGGCCGATCTGTCATCCTATGCGAGCGAAACGGTTACCTATTCGAACGGTCATTTTCACGCCGCATCCCAACTGGCTTCGTCCGATGTTACGAATGCGGTTGTTGTTGCCTGGCCACAAATTGACACGGATGGGGCAGATGATCTGAAGACTACGGGCGGCGCGCTTTCCGGCGACATCAATATGGACGGCCATTACGTGAAGAATCTATCGATGCCGCAAGCGGACGGGGACGCGATTTCCAAGGCGTATTTATGTTCGGTGCTGTCCAATCTTCAGCCGCAGGGCGATCTGTCGATGGGATCATACACCAATGGTGCGCCGGATTCGTTTCCCCTAAGTTTTTAACAAAAAGAGGTCACATTTGATCTCGAACTTTTCTAAGAAACCTCATTTCAAGTATCGGTGAAAAGATGGCTAAGTTTCGTTTTTCCTTTTTTGCCGCAAGTGCGGCCTATGCGCTTTTTGGCGGCTTCGTTGTTTTCGGTAGAGATCTTAGACTAACGGCCGATTTGGTGTATGCCCAACTCGGTCGTCCTGTCACCTGTAACGTTCGCATGGAAAACGGCGGCACGGAAAAAATCAGAATCAGGGGCGTAGGCGTGGGGAATGAAAGTCTGTTGGTGCTCCGTTATCCGGAGTCGATTCAGACAGGGTGTGTGTGTGTGATTGAGTTGTTGTTGTTGCCCGACCATGCGGGGGAAGTGTTCATCAAGGTGGATGTTGAATTAGAGAACCCGCAGGGCAAGCATCTGACCTGTGCCATTCAGGGAATTGTCGATGAAGCCACGGAACGCAAAGCGGCGGAATATTCCCGCCTCCGCGCGATGTTGAAAACCGTCAGCCCGCGATCGGTTTTCACCCCTGACTCTAAATGGTATTGTACCCCTTCCGATGTCTGCGGACGCCCTGTCGTCTTTGTGGATATTCGGCCGGAGATCGATTACCAAGCCGCCCATCTTCCCGGGGCAATCAATGTGCCCGCCTATGCGCTGACTTCGCGGACCTTTCTTAAAGGGAAAATGTCGTGCTGGTGACCGATGTGAGCGGGCAACGGGAAGCCGAGATGCTGTGTTCTAAAATCGAGAAAGGGGGGGCATTTTCGGCGCGAATACTGGAAGGTGGATTGTTTGGCTGGAGAGAGGGCGGCAACGCGCTCGAGGAACAAAATCGCGGGAGTATTTTGAAGGTGAAAACGGAAAGTCTGGATCGTTTGCTCCGGTGTGAGAAATGGCAGACTGTTTTTGTGGGGACAAACGCGGCGGCTTCGGTCTTTTTGCCAGGATGTCTTGAGATTCCTTTGGCCTCACTTAAACAGCCGCAAGAGTCCGCTCGTCAATGGTTGTCCGTCGTTTCAGTGGAGCGGCGGTTTTTACTGGTGGGCGATGCCGATGTGGCCGAAGCCGATCTCGCTGCGGTGCGAAATCTGTTCGGTCAACATCTCTATTCTTTGGCGGGTGGACTGGACGCCTATATCCAGCGGCTCACGTTACTCACGAAGGTCGGTTCCGGGAAAAAGGAAAGTGTGACATATCTTCCCCGAATGATGGATCAATCGCGAACATCCGCTGTCGGAGGCGTCCGAAGGAAGAGCGGTTGCGGCTGTTCGGGATCGTAGTTTCCGGAGAAAAGAAAATGGACAGAAGAAAATTTTTGTTCGGCATCGGATCGGCGGCGCTTGGCTTGCAGGGCTGGCTGACGGGCCGTGCCGGCGAGACGGGCACGGTTGTGGAGAATCTGCGCAAACTTGTTGTGCGTTATGGCTTCTCTGTGACCAACCGTTCGGACACGGTTGTTGAGTCGGCCCGCGTGACCGTTTGCGCGCCGACAAGCGTGTGCGCGAATCAGCGGTGCGCTTCGGTCCGCGCATCCGGGACGGCGCGGATCGAAAAAGACGCGCTCGGAAATCAAACCGCCCTGTTTTCCGTGGAACGTTTGGCGCCCCGTGCGGTGGCGTTGCTCAGAATACAGGCGGTGGTGCTCTCGGGACGGGTGTCGGAGCCGGTCGTCGGACGTCTGGATGAGTTTAAGATGCCCGACCGATGGGTGCAGAGCGGTCACCCCGATATTGTCGCAATGGCGCGGAAATTGGGCCGGGACGGGCCTGGAGAGCTGCCTAGGCGTGTGTATCAGTGGGTTGCGGAACATGTCAGAAAAGAAAGGGATGTTCGTTCCAACTTGGGCGCGGTCTACGCGCTTCAGACCGGCAGGGGGGACTGCACGGAATCCGCTGTTTTGTTCGTTGCTTTGTGTCGTGCATCGGGTGTTCCCGCAAGGGTCTGCAGCGGATTTTTGGTGCATGATAGCGCAGTTTTGAGTCCTTCCCGGCACCATAATTGGGCGGAATTTCACGATGGAACCGGGTGGCGGATCGCTGATCCGAACCAAGGGCGTTTCTGTGAAAAGGAAGACCGGTACGTGGCGGTCCGGATCTGGTCGGACGACGTACATGGGCTGGGCCTAGCCCGTTCGAACAACTCCGTTCTTAGCGTGCGCATGCTGGGGTAGCTTTCAGAGGTGACCAATGACAAAGAATAAAATTTTCATGCTGAGCCTGGGCCTTTTAGTCTGGCATCGGCACGTTGAGGCCAACGAGTTTCCCGTGCTAATGATCGACAACCAAGTGGTTGTGCCGGGCTGTAATCTGACGTTTGCTGTGACCGCTACCGATCCCGATGGCGTGACAAATGATTTGCGTTATGCCCTGCTCCAAGGGCCCGCTGGCGCATCCGTAGCCTCCAATGGTGTGTTTTCATGGTCGGTGCCGTTCTATTTTGCGCCTGGCTTGTATACGTCGACGGTTCAGGTGACCGACAATGGCTTGCCCGCGTCGCTGTCGACCAACGCATCGTTCGTCATTGACGTGAGGGATCATGACCTCCAATTGTACTTGCCCCTGAACGTGAGTACGAACGACCTTTCTGAGTATGGCCACAATGGAACGCTCGTGAATGCTCCAAGTTGGGTGCTCGGCAAATATGGCGCGGCTTTGTGGTTCGGCGGGGACGAAAAGAAACAATATGTCGATGTGGGCACGTTTTTCCCGTCTCTTCAACGACCCTTCACCGTTAGTCTCTGGTTAAAACCTGGCACCACACAGAGTGAGTATGCTGATGCATTTGGAAACCACGGAGACTTAAATAGAGGAATGGTTCTGCAATTTGGGGGCAATAACAATTGGGCCTTTTCCATTGGAACAGGAGTACCTCAGCGCTGGAGGGGAACAGGCTATGTACTGCTTGCACCCGATGTCTGGCAACAAGTGACAATAGCAGTTGATACGAATGCGTTTATTTTCTACCTCAATGGGGCGGAAAGGGCACGGGTTGTCGATAGCTTAAGGATGGTTCCTAATTCTGAGTATAATTTTCGACTGGCACAGGGCTACCAAAATTCGCCGACCACGCGTTTCTTTAAAGGCGCCATTGACGAGTTCCGCATTTACAGTCGCACCCTGACAACCAATGAAATTGGCGCATTAATGGCGCAACCGAGATCGACAACAATTATTGCATCACCGACCATCTCCGATTATGTGGCATTTACGACGAATTACACGCGGGATGCGGCTATCCAGTTGAGAGGAACGTGCGAAAGCAATGTGTGCGTCTGGGTCAATGATGCGGGATGTGCAAATCAAACGCCGACCACTTGGTCAACAACCCGTAGTCTTACTTCTGGGATGAATCAATTCGAGGTCGTTGCAACTGACACGAGTTGGGACCTATCCGAAACGCAACTGGTGTATTTTGTTTTTGATACGAGTGCGCCCGCCTATTCGTGCGACCCTGTAGCCAACGCGGTTACGAACCTCGGCATTGTCACGGTCAAATACAGCGAGACGTTGAGCGGACTGGACACAACGGCTTCTTGGCTTCGTCTGAAAAACGGTTCGGATCAGATCGTTGGCGGCACAACGACGTTTACCACAAACAGTCAGATGGTCTTTACGCCCTCCATCTATCTCCAAGACGGCACATACAAGGTGTCGGGCGCGCTGGTCGACCGCTGCTCGAACAGCAACGGTTTCTCGTACTCCTTCACGTACGACAGCACGCCGCCCAATGCACCGGTCATCACCAATCAGGTCGTCAGCCCGACAAGCATTTCCGCGCCCCTGTTCGCGGGAACCAAGGATACGAATACGTCGATCTGCATCAACGGGGTAACCAAAGTTTCGCGCTCGTCAACCGCGACTTGGTCAACGAGCGGATATATGCTGTCTTCGGGCACCAATACGCTTTCCTTCACCGCTGTCGATCAGGCCGGAAACGTCAGCGAGCCGACCGTCGTCACGATCATGTACGACAACACGGCACCCGCCGCCGTCACCCCCACGGTCGAGGAGAACGGCAATGGCATGGAGGTGACTTTGTTTTGGACGGGTTATGACGAGTACACTGCGGGCGGCGATATTTCCGCCTACAGGATTTACAAAGGCGGAAGCTCGTTCTCGCATTCGTACGATGCGGTGCTCGTCGGTTCCACAGCCGCCGGCGTTCAGACGTTCAAGGCCACGGGTCTGCAGCGTAATACGCAGGTCTATTTCGCGGTTGCCGCGCAAGATGCGACAGGTCTGATGAATTCTAACGTCACCTGTGTGGCGGCGACCCCATCCGACAAGGTTTCTCCTCCCGACTCCACCAATCTCACGTTCGCATGCGGGGTGACAAACCTTGTGCTGAACTGGACGCCCTCCGCCGATCCGGATTCGGACCTTGCCGGATACCGGCTCTATATCACAAACAGCGCGGTTCCGCTTGTGTCCGCGCTTACGAACGGCTACACGGTCGACGGCTTGAACCCCTCATCGGCATACGGCTTCCGTTTGACCGCGTTTGACGGCAGTTCGCCTGCAAACGAAAGCACCGGCCTTGTGGTCGTCGGTTACACGCTCCTGCCGAACCCCACCAACGTGACGGCGGATGCGCACGACGGCTATGTGACGCTGGCGTGGGACGGCGTGCAGCCCGCGTCGAACGTGTTGCACTATGCGATCTACAAGGCGTTGTCCGAGTTTACCAACGTCACCAACCTGACGCCCGTCTCCACGACAACCGGTCTTGTCGCCAACGCGGCGGGGCTGACGAACGGCTCGACCAACTGGTTCGCCGTCACGACTGTCAACCGCAGCGGCGGGCAGGACTCGGAAGTGATCGCCGTCGCTGCCGTGGCGCGGGACGATTCTTCCGGGCCTGCGCTCACCAACTTGACGTGGCAGGGCGCGGCCCTGCCCAATCTTGTCACAAATGCGGGAACGTTTTCCGTGACGGCCGGCGACGAGTCCGCGGTCAGCCGCGTCGAGTTCAGAATCGGCGGGACGCTGCTGACGACGGTTCAGTCCGGCCGGCGCTACAGCGCCTACTGGAATGTTTACAACACGACAAACGACGGTCCCTATACGCTGGAAATCACGGCTTGCGACTCGCGCGGCAACGAAACCGTTGAAACACACGCGCTGACGTTGGAACTGGCTGCGCCTGCGGCTCCGGCTCTGACGTCCCCCGCCGACGGTGCGGTCGTTGCGAAGTCCTCGCAGTTTGTCGAGGGAACGGCCGGCACAGGCGCTTCGACCGTTTCAATTTACGTCAACGGTTCGGTCTCGGTCGTGGGGGATGTTTCCCTGAGCGGAACCTTCAAGATTGCCGTCGCGCTAGCCGATGGGACCAACACGCTGTCGGCCAAAGCTCTGAACAACCGCGGAAACGCGGGAGACTTTTCGGCTTCGAGCAAGGTGATTCTTGACACGTCGGTCCCCGGTACGCCGGTCGGCCTTACGGCTACGCCTGCGGCGGACGGCAAGATCCGCCTCGGTTGGTTTGCTCCCTCGGCCGGAGCGACCGTCAAGTCATACGAAGTGTATCGCGCCGCGGCCTCTTTCTCCGGCACCGACGAGGCCGCTCGGATTGCATCGGGACTCTCGGATGTTTCCTATACGGATATCCCGGACGGAACGGGACCTTACTATTATCGCGTTCGCGCGATGAATATCGTGGGAACCTTCGGGGCGCTCTCCTCTGAAGCGTCCGCCACAGCCGATTGCGCGGCGCCGTTGCTTGTCTCGCTTGCGGTCGCAAGCGACGGCCCCTCGAACGCGGCGGACCGGCGCTTCGGCCTCGGCAAGCTCGCCTTGACGCTGACCGTCAGCGAGCCGCTCTCGGCCGTGCCTTTCCTCATCATCATCCCCTCCGGCGGCACGCCCCGTACGGTCACTCTGACGGCTGCGGGAGAGCGTCAGTACACCGGTGCGCTGACCGTGACGGATTCGACGAAATCCGGCATGGTCGGTCTTTCCTTCTCGGCACGGGACGCGGTCGGCAACTGGGGCACGGACGTGGCCGCAGGTTGCGCGTTTACGATTGACACGACGGGGCCCCAGGTTTCTGCCGTGAACGTCGTGCCGTCGTCGCCGATCAACAATTCCCAAAGCAACGCGCTGGTGCAGGTGACGCTTGAATTTCCCTCCGGCGACATTCCCGTGGAAACACCGACCCTCGCCTATACGCTTTCGAAGAGCCAGACGCAGTCCCGGACGGTAACGCTTCAATCTGTTTCCGGGTCTGCGAATACATGGCTTGGGCAACTGACGCTTCCCGGCAGCGCAGGGTCAGAGTCGGAAGCGCTGGTCTTCCAATATACGGCGAAAGACGATCTCGGAAACGTGGGGTCCGGCACGCACAGCGTCCAAGTCTATCAGGGCGATCTGCCGCCGCTTTCGCCGCCCTCCGGCCTGACCGCCGTTTCTCTGCCGCGCGGAGCGGTCCGTCTCTCGTGGAATGCCGTGGAAAGCGCGGAAAGTTACGTCTTGGCCCATGGGCTTAGCAGCAACGCCGTTTCCGCCTTTGCCGAAACGGCCATCCTTGTCTACACGAACACGCCCGCCGCCGTCACCAACTGGTATTCGGCCGCCTCCGTCTATTCGGCGAACGGCCAGACCTCCACCAGCGACTGGTGCGCCGCCGTCTGCGCGGTCTCCGATGCGGGCGTCCCTTCCGCTCCGACGAATCTGACGCTGTCCGCCGTCGGAGCCGGTGTCGGGCTCGTGTGGAGCAACACCGCCAACGAGTCCGTCACCTTCCGCGTGTATCGATCCGCGGAGACTTTCGGTTCGGTCACCGGCATGACGGTTCTGGCCGGCGGCGTGGCCGCCCTCAAAGCCACGGACGCCGCCCCGCTGAGCGGCGACGCCTTCTATGCGGTCACGGCCGTCGATGCCGCCGGAAACGAATCCGATCCATCGGAGTGCAAAGACATTAACGTCCGGCTCGTGCCCGTTGCCAGCTTATCGGTCGATGTCGAGAACGGCGGATACCCCGTCCTTTCTTGGACGCATCCCGGAAGCGGCGGCGTGATCGGCTGCAACATCTATGTGGACGGGGTTCTCAATTCGGGCGGTCTGCCGTGGAACGGGTCCCGTGTGGACCGCGGAGATAGCGGCGCAACCCGGAGTTATGGCGTTGAGGTCTATAGTGAATCGTACACGTGCGCGCCGCCGCGGACCGTCGTTCTGCCGGCCGTCGGGTTCGCCCCCTTGTCCGCCAATAGCGTCAATCGCGGCATCATGAACCGGCTCTGGTTTTCCGTCACCAACGCCGCCGCCTTTGCCGTCAGCAACCTGACGCTGCATGTGGAAATCGGCGGCAAGGACCACGCGTCCTCCGCGTGCGTCGTGCCTGCGCGGTCAGTCACCAACCTGTCGGTCATTGTCGGCGGCTATGCCAGCCTCAAGGAGGTCGAGCCCGTTACAAACCGCCTGTCCATCGTGGCGGAAACGGGAGAGGTCGTCAACCTTCGGACCACCGGCTGGCAGACGGTCGGCGACGCGCCGCTCGTGGCCGAGATCCGCAACGATGAGTTCATTCGCGGCGGAGCGGGAAAGGCCTGCTTTTTCCTCCGCAACACCTCGTCTGAGGAGGTCGAGCTGGTCATGGCCGAGAACGGCGGCGCTTCGTCAGAGATCCGCTTTGTGCTTGAAACTTCTGACGGTGTGGCGCTCTCGGAAGCACCGGTGCTGCAGACGCTGAACGGCGTTGTCAACTTCTCCGGCAAGTCGCTCGCCCGCATCCCGGCGGGCGGGGAGTTCACCTCCGAATACACGTCAATAGACGTGCCGGACTTGGCCGGTTCGGGCTTGGTGCTGGTGCTCGAGATAGACAAAATTCGTTGGCACACCGGCTGTTCCGACCAACTTGCGATCGACGGTGCCGCCGCTCGCACGACGGTCACGCTGACGGACACGGCATACGCGGCTCGCGCCCTGTCCGCCGTGCCCCAAGTCTCATACGGGGATGAGCCCATCGTGATCACCGGTGTTGCCTCCAACCGCACGACCGGCGCGGCCAAGCCCAATGCCCAAGTCAAGGCCATCGTCTCCACCGCCGGATTTAGCCGCCAGGCGACCGTATTGACGGACTCCACCGGCGTCTGGACCTACAGCTTCCAGCCGCTTTCCACCGAGGGCGGCATCTATCAAGTCTGCGCGGTCCACCCGGATGTCACCGCCAAGCCGGACCAAGGCGTCTCCTTCATCGTCAACCGCCTAGCGGTCTCTCCGTCCTTTTACACGATTACGGCCCTGCGAAACTATCTGCAGACCGTTCCGCTCACCGTGACCGCCCGCGCCGGTGTGAGTCTGACCAATCTCACCGTGGCGCTGCTCGCCGAGGACCAACCGTCCAAAACGCTCCCCGCCGGCATTGCGGTGACAAACCTCGTTGCCCTGCCGGTGCTGACAGCCGGCCAATCCGGCACCCTTAAGTTCGGCATCTCCGCCGACAACGGCAGCGCGGATACGGTGTCGGTCGTCGTCCGCGTCACCGGCGACGGCGCCCCGGCGGGCGGCTGGGCGCTGGTCACCTGTTCATGCACGTTTGAAGAGGCTGTGCCGTACCTGGATTTCAGTGTTTCTTACGTGGAGACGGGCGTGGCTCGGGGTGGGTATGCGCTCGAATCGCTCGATCTGAAGAACATCGGGTATGCCGCTGCCGAGAATGTCCGGCTTTCGCTGGTGAACGCCAACGGGACCGACGTGCCCGCTTGGTTGAAGCTTGGCGGAACGACCGCCTTCAGCGAGTTTTCGGCCGGGGCGACGTCGGCCGTCATGATCGCCTGTTCGCCCGACACCGGCGTCGCTGGAGAGCGCTACGAGTTATCGCTGAAAGTGACGGCTGACAACCTCGCCGAAAAGACGATTCCGGTTTACATAGGTGTGGATGACACAGGGAAAGGCGGCGCGGTTTTTCAAGTCACCGATCTCTACACCGGAACGACCAACGCGAGCGGCAACTTCATCAGCGGCGTCTCCGGCGTGAATATCCGGCTGATCAAGGACACCGG
>CAZTDL010000044.1:0-13965 GCA_964612775.1 uncultured Lentisphaeraceae bacterium | reverse complement strand
CCAGCTTCTTGGGGTTGTTCGTCATCAGCCGGATACGCTTAAGTCCGAGGTCCGCCAAAATCTGCGCGCCCACGCCGTAATCGCGCATGTCGGCAGGGAAGCCCAACTTAAGATTGGCGTCGACAGTGTCAAAGCCGTTCTCCTGCAATTTGTAGGCATGCAGTTTGTTGATCAAACCGATGCCGCGTCCCTCCTGCCGCATGTAGAGGACCACGCCGCAGTTCTCCTTATCGATCATCTTCATCGCCGCATGCAACTGGCTGCCGCAATCGCAGCGGGCCGAGCCGAACACATCGCCCGTCAGGCATTCGCTGTGCACGCGCACCAGCGGCGCCGGACAGGACCGCAGATCACCCTTCATCAGCGCGAGATGTTCCATGCCGTCGGGCGACGAGGTGTAGAGCCGCAGTTTGAAATGGCCGTACAGGGTAGGCAAATCGACTTCCTCGATGTATTCGATCAGGCGCTCGCGCCGCCGCCGGTACTGGATCAGGTCGGCGATCGACAGCATCTTGAGTCCGTGCTCCGTAGCGAACTCGCGCAGGTTCGGCAGCCGAGCCATGGTTCCGTCCGGCAACATGATCTCGCAAATCACGCCTGCCGGTTTAAGCCCCGCCAACTTGGCCAGATCCACCGCCGCCTCGGTGTGGCCGGCCCGCACCAGCACGCCGCCTTCGCGAGCCTCCAGCGGGAAAAGATGCCCGGGACTGACCACCGACTGCGCCCCCGAGTTCTCGTCGATGAGCACTTGCACCGTGCGTGCGCGATCCGCCGCGCTGATACCGGTCGTCACGCCTGTGGCCGCATCCGCCGAATAGGTGAAAGCCGTCGCGAACTTGTCGCCGCGATTACGGCTCGGCGCGCGCTCCACGCCGATTTGGCGCAGCCGCGCGCCCGTCATCGGCACGCAGACCAGTCCGCGCGCATTCATCACCATGAAGTTGATGGCCTCCGGCGTGACTTTTTCGGCGGCGATAATCAGATCGCCCTCGTTCTCGCGGCTCTCGTCGTCAGCCACGATCACCATATGGCCCTGCCTGAACGCCTCGACACACGTTTCCACGGAATCAAACACAGACTCAGTTTCCATAACCTGCTTCCAAAAAAACAAAAGCCCCGGCAAAAAACAAAGCCGGGGCCATACAAAACACAACACCGCATCTTCTTTTATCCAGACTTTAACTGTCGGCCACGGAATTAAACCGTGTCAGTGGCAGGCAGGAACAGCTTGCCAGTCGCGGGCTTTACCGCCGGTCAGGATTTCCCCGCTCACGCAGAGTCACCTTGCCCCGAAGACACTTGAATGGCTTAGAGTGTAGTGTTTTCATTCCGGCTTGACAAGGGCGAACCCCGACAAAACACGAGTCGCGTCGAAACGACAATATCGGAAATAATGTCAGTCTCCATGCTTGACGACGTGCGGCGTTTAATAAACAATAAGCGCGTTCCTGTCTGAAGGTCAGAGTTCCATGCTTAATCCGGGGTTTAAATGGGTATCGTCATCGATCATGCGGCACGCAAACGCGACATCATCGCGAAGTCGATCCAGCTCTTCGCGGAGCAGGGTTATGACGGAGTGACGTATCAAAAGATCGCCGACAACTGCGCAATCGCCCGGACGACGCTCTATAAATACTTCCGAAACAAACGGGAGATCTTCAACACGGCCATTTGGGAGGTTTCTTATCTCCTGATCAACCGTTTCGACGAGGCGCTCTCCTCGAAGGTGAGCGCGGTAACCCGCCTCGACCGGATCATGTGCGCCGTGCTCCAGCTTCTCTTCGAACAGCGCGTCATCCTGACCGTCATTCTCGATTATGTGTTGGCCGCGCAACGCGCGGGTCATAACATGCGGCGAGATATCACGTGCCACACCATCGGACTGCGCCGAATCATTCATAGGCTCCTCATCGAGGGCGTCAACAAGGGTGAACTGCGCAAAGTCAACATTGCCTTGGCGACTGATCAGATCTACGCGCAATTGGAGGCGGCGATCCTGCGTCTAACGGTGAGTCAGAATGCGGATTACGACGAACTCACGGCCATGTTTCACCAGACCATCGAAACACTCAAAAGCCCGGCTGCGTCCCCCGGCGTGAAAGCCTGACGGCAAACATGATATTACGCCTATCCATACTGCTGACCGTGATCGCGGGATCCTGCGTCGCGCACGCCGCCACCGACAACGAAACACAGTTCAAGACCAAAGAATACGTGCCGCATCGGTCGGCGAACGACCTTTCCTACAAAGCGTCCGCTTATACGCCATCGGGCTCGCCTCGCTCCATCGGCAAGCCTATCGGAAAAAGTGCCGGTAGCAGCCGCTGGAACATCTTCAAGAGCGGCCAGACGATCACCGAGGCCAAAGAGGTGCACGATGCGACGCTGAAGGACGAACCCCTCTATAAGCAGCAGAAAAACATTTCCGTGTCGACCATCAAAGCGGATGTGAACGACATTCCGGAAAAGAAACCGTTTACGGAGTCCGGCAGAAAGCTCAGTGATCTCAAATACAAGCCCGCCGACACGGTTCCGGCTAAAAACCCGTTGCTGAAACCGCGACAAAGCATCGAGGCGCCGCAATGAGGGCTTTGTTTTGAACATGCCGGATCATGCCGATTACCGGTTCTGAAGATGAAAACGTCCCCTACCAAACCCTCCGCTTGGGGTCTGTTCCCTTCCGAGTGGAAATCGCTCTGCAAAGAACTCGGGCTTCCCGCTTTCCGTGCCGACCAGATCGTCACGGGGCTGTACCAGAATTTCGCTCAGTCGTGGCAGGAAATCACCACCCTCCCCGCCGACCTGCGAGCGGTTATGGCCGAGCGTTTCACGCTTGCGCCGCTCGAAGCGGTCCACATCCACGAATCGGCCGACGGCGTGCGCAAGCTGCTGCTCGCCTGCGAAGACGGCGAGCGGATCGAAACCGTGCTCATTCCCTCCAAGGACCGCATGACGCAGTGCGTCTCCTCGCAAGTGGGATGCGACTTCCGATGCGCGTTCTGCGCCAGCGGCCAGCTCGGGTGCATGCGCGACCTCACTGCGGGCGAAATCGTCGGCGAGGTCATGGCGGCCTGCGCGCTGATGCGGCCTGCGGTAAGCGAACCCGCCATGCCTAAACCCGGCGCCAAGCCGGTTCTGCCGCGCCCCGGCAACATCGTGGTCATGGGCATGGGAGAGCCTTTCGACAACTATGACCACGTGCTTCGCGCCCTGCGCATCCTCAACGACCAAAAAGGTTTGAACATCGGCGCGCGTCACATCACCATCAGCACCTGCGGCGTTGTGCCCGGCATCCGGCGCCTCTCGGAAGAAGGTCTGCAATTCGAGCTTTCCGTCTCGCTGCATGCGCCCAATGACGCCCTGCGTTCCCGCATCATGCCGGTCAACAAACGTTGGCCGATGGCGGAGCTGCTCGAAACCTGCCGGGCCTACACGGAAAAAACAGGTCGCGTGGTAACCTTCGAATATACGCTGGTCAAAGACCTCAACGACCGTCCGCAACACGCCGTCGAGTTGATCCATCTCTTGCGGCGCATGCCCTGCAAGGTCAATCTCATCCCCCTCAGTCCGGTAGAGGGATACGACGGCAAACGACCCGAAGACTCTGCCAGCCTCGCGTTCCTCGACGCGCTCCTTCAGGCAAAGATCACCACCACCCTCCGCAAGTCCCGCGGCAAGGATGTCGACGCCGCCTGCGGCCAGCTCCGCCTGCGCAAGCGGAACGAGGGGTAGTCCGCAACCTCGGCGCGCGATTTTATCCCTTGGGCGCCGAACGTTTTGTTCCGTCCGCAAATCGCCTTGCTTTGCAAACAAAACATGACTACCTTGTTGACATTCATTTTGCCATGACAACGCCCCCGACACACCGTGACACGCCACCCGCTCCGCCCGACGCCGACTCAGCCGAAACCGTGAGCGGCACCGTCGAGTCGATCGTTTACCGTAACGACGAAACCGGCTACACCGTCTGCACGATCAAAACCCGCGATGCCTCCCGCGCCAATCGCGAGGAGTTCCTCACCATCGTCGGCAACTGCGCCGCTGTCTGGGAAGGCGAGGAGCTGCACGCGGAAGGTCAATGGATCCGCCACCCCTCGCATGGTCAGCAATTCCAAGCCAAGACCATCACCTGCATCACGCCGACCTCCACAGAGGGCATCCGGCGCTATCTCGCCAGCGGCATGATCAAGGGCATCGGCCCCAAATTCGCCCAGCGCATCGTAGACACCTTCGGCGACAAAACCCTCGATATCATCGATAAGGAATCGGGGCGGCTGCGCGAAGTCGAAGGTATCGGCGAGGGCCGCCGCAAGCTGATCAAGGAATCCTGGACCGAACAGCGCGGCGTGCGAGAGATCATGATTTTCCTGCAGTCGCACGGCATCGGTACGGCCAAAGCGTCCCGCATCTTCCGCCAGTACGGCGCCGATGCCATCGCCATCGTCAAACGCAACCCCTACCGCCTTTGCGAGGACGTCTGGGGTATCGGCTTCAAAACCGCCGACGGCATCGCGCTCAGCGTCGGCATTCCGCACGAATCTGAGGTCCGCGCACGCGCCGGGCTTATTTACACGCTCCAGACTGAGGCCGATGAAGGTCACTGCTTTACCGTGGACGCCGACCTGCTTCTGCACGCGCAGGAACTGCTCGACATCTCGGTTGAGATCCTCGCCGACGCACTCGCCAAAGAATACGAGAAAGGCACCCTGGTCAAAGAGGAGAACCGCGTCTATCTGAGGGACCTCTACCGCGCCGAGACGCGCGTTGCCGACAAGTTGCGGCACTTGCTCGACACGCCGCGCAGTTTTCCGCCCATCGCCGCGGACAAGGCCATCAGCTGGGCCGAGGCAAAGATGGGGTTGAACCTCGCTCCGCTCCAGCGCGAAGCGCTCGATAACGCCATCCGCTCGAAAGTATCGATCATCACGGGCGGTCCGGGCGTCGGCAAAACCACGATCATCCGCGCCCTCACCGAGATTTTTGGCGCGCGCAAGCTCGACATCCGCCTCGCCGCGCCCACCGGCCGCGCCGCGAAACGCATGTCCGAAGCGACCGGCCATGAGGCGCAAACCATCCATCGCCTGCTCAAATTCAACCCCAGCGCGGGCGGATTCGAATTCAACACCGAAAACCCCATGGCCGGCGATTGTTTCATCCTGGACGAGATCTCGATGATCGACATCAAGCTCATGGATCAGTTTCTGCAGGCGTTACCCGCGTCCGTGACCCTGATTCTCGTCGGCGATACCGACCAGCTTCCCAGCGTCGGCCCCGGCAACGTCCTGCGCGACCTGATCGGGTCCGGCACTATCCCCTGTTGCCGTCTCGACACCATTTTCCGTCAAGACACCTCCGGGCTCATTGTGCGCAACGCCCACCACGTCAACCATGGCGAGCCGCTTGAGACGCATGCGGGTGACAGCGATTTCTATTTCGTGGAGACCGGCGAGCCCGAAAAGATCATCGCACGCACCGTTGAGCTGATGACGCAGCGTATCCCCTGCAAATTCAAGCTGAACCCGCTCACCGACGTGCAAGTGCTCACGCCCATGCGCAAGAATCTGCTCGGCACGGAAAATCTCAACGACGTCATACAAACCGCGCTGAACCCCTCCGGACCTTCGCTGGTGCGCGGTTGCACGCACTTCCGAGTGAACGACCGCGTGATGCAGCTCCGCAACAATTACGACAAAGAGGTCTATAACGGCGATATCGGCTTCATCAAAGAGGTGGACGAAGAGGACCGGGCGCTGATCGTACTTTTCGACGGCATCCCCGTGCGTTATGCCCAAGGCGAACTGGATGAATTGGTGCTCGCTTACGCCTGCTCGATCCACAAATCGCAGGGCAGCGAATATCCAGCCGTTATCGTGCTGATGCACACGCAGCACTACAAGCTCTTGCAACGCAATCTGCTTTACACCGCCATCACACGCGGAAAGCGGTTGGTGCTCGTGGTCGGCTCTTCCCGAGCCATCGCCATCGCCATCAAAGCCAACCAGGTCCGCGAGCGTCGCACGACGCTGCGTGACCGTCTCCACAGATGAAGGGCATCGCGTCTCGTCCAAGACGTCTGCACGATGCGCCCCTGAATCCCAAACGCCCCACGACCTGTTGCCGCTCAATACGCCTGAACACAGCCCTATTACAGGCTTCCAACCTCAGCCCGAATTTGATATTAATGACACTTACTTTCAGTTAGAAGAACATGACACTTGCGTGAATGCGAAAATCATAGAAAAACATGGCTTTGAAGTCGTTGACCTGGTCACGGAGACCAGTAAGACGGTCGTCTGCAAAGCCATCCAAAAAAATCTCGACCGTACGGTGATTCTTCGGATACTGACACAAACGGCAGCCGATAATCCCGTGGAAGTGGAACACTTCCTTTCCATCGCACGAAAAGTCGCCCGAATCAAAAGCGATTCTCTCGCCGCGATTTTCGATATTGTCAGCGAAAAAGACATCCACTATGTGGCCATGGAGCATGTCGAGGGCCCCACGCTGGAAGAGTTGATCACCGCCTGCGGGCCGCTCCCCGTCGAGCAAGTGTTGCGGATCGCCGCATCGCTGATCATCAGTCTGGATCAGCTGTGGAGCACCTGTCATATCGTCCATCGGAATCTGAAAAGTTCCACTATCCGGCTGGACGCGCGCGGCGTCGCAAAAATCACGGATTTCAGTTTGGCAATCATCGCAGGAAACGGCGTCAACGCGACCGCGTTGGATGAGGGGCACATCGTCGGCACCCCCTGTTTCCTTTCCCCCGAACAGGCCCAAGGCGCGCATACGCTGACCACCCAGTCCGACATGTACGCGCTCGGCGCGGTGCTCTATCACCTGGCCACAGGGGCCGTTCCCTTCGAGGGTCAGGACGTCGTATCCATCTTAGCGGCGCATGTTAAGCAACAGATCCCGCCGCCGCATCTTTTGAACAAGTCTATCCCCATCTCGTTTTCTTGGTTTGTCCATCGGCTCATGATGAAGAATCCTGTTAACCGTTACGCCAATTGGCAAGACGTCTTGCAGGACATCCGATACCAGCTTGCGGGCGATGTGCCGTCCTGCGTGCGCCCGGATGAAGAATATCTCAGCACCATCAATGCAATCTTCGATGAAGGCCCCGCGCAGGTCCAAAAGAAGGATGCCGGCCTAGCTCCGACGCCGGCGCATATCCGCCTGAACAAAAAAGTTCGAGACAGCCGCATCGCCGCTTATCAGACCAAAGCCATCGAGGAGGAACACGCCAGCGAAATCCGCAAAGAGAATCTGTTCAAAGAACGGGCCTGCTGGTGCGGGCTCGCCGTCTGGCTCATCGTTCTCTTTTGGTTCCGTACCGTTTTCCAGACCGACTCGTCACACGCCGAACCCCGGTCCGCACCACCCCCGCGCGCAGACGACGCGGCCGAACACATGTCTGAACCGGATGAAAGCATCCAAGTCACACGGCAGGAGAGCACGCCCGCCGCGCCGATCGTCGCGGAAACGCCCCCCGCCACCGCTCTAAAACCGAATGTGCCGGCAACGCCGGCGCCGGCGCAGAAACCGAAAGTGCCGGTCACCGCAGCGGTGACGTCCGGTCCCGCGGCAGCACCGACACAGGCCGGCCCCGTCCCCCCCCAAAAAGTCGCTATCGTTCCTTCTGGCATACCGGCACCGCTGGCGTCCGGTCTCGCGCAGGCTTTTGCGAAAGGCGACCTTACTGCGGCCCGACAACTCATGCGGACAAATACCGTCAGATTCCAAGAGCGAACTCTTTTGGTGACGCTTCTCGACCAGGTTCCAGATCCTGATACGCTGGTTGAGGATTACTTGAAAACCCAAATCGGGAAGCCGCTTATCTTCGAACATAACGGGAAACAGCGGACCATCATCGCCCGTGAAGTCAAGGACGGCATCATCCACATCGAAGCCAACGGGCGCGGGGCCGAGTTCCCGATCGACAGGTTAACCAGCGACGAAAAGCTTCGCTGGATTGACAAGCCGGAAGGCCTACCCGCGAACGTGGCGTATTGTCTGACGCTTATCCAGTCCACGCGATATGCGGAAGTCCATGCCCGCGCAGCAGCCTGCCCCCTGTTAGCCCCGATCTTGATCGAGGCCGCCGAACTGGCGCAGAAAGCTGCGGCTACGCAAGCCCCTGAATAACGGCCGACGCCTTGAGTTCGTCAAATTTGACGTTCAGGGCATCCTGACAGGACTGCTCAAAAAGAACGCCCGTCAAATGTTCCCTAACCGACTCAAAGGCAACCGTCTCCGCTTGCATATGGGCCATCAACTTGAACAGATGCAGAGTCTGCTCGCCGAAATCGACCACATCGCTGAGCGCACCCTCTTCGAGCGCAAACAGCTTTTCTTCAATCTCCGGCGGCAGCTCGCCCCTCACCACCGTCGCAAACAGTCCAGAATCCCGCGGGAACGAGTCTGAAGCGTGTTCTACCGCATCGGCCCAAGTGATCTTATTCTGTTCCAGTTCCGCCTTGATGCGCAGCAGATCAAGGAACGCACCGGCGCGTGTCGCCGGATTCACAAACCGGCAAATATGCGATAAACGCAAGCCTTCGGGAGCCACAAAAAGCGTCGGATTCGCGCTGTAATACGCCTTGACCTCCGCCTCGTCCGGCGGCTTCACGCCCTTGCGGATCTCCCGCATCAGCCGTCGCTGCTGCAACGCCACCTGCGCCTTGGCGAAACGCCCCGCCTCAGGAACATGCTGATACGCGTCCGCGTGAACTTCAAGCTCCTGCCTCACGCGATCATCCGACGGCACCGGCTGCGTCGCTACCGCCGCCCGACGGAACAACGTTTCCTCAATCAGATTTTCGATCACCCATTCGCGTAGCTGCGCATCGCTCGGTTCGCCGCCCTCGCGCCTCACATACTCATTATATTCCGGCCCCAACCGCTTGATTTCCTCTTGGATATCCGACTCAGGAATTTCAACGCCATCGACTGTCACAGCCATAAAGCCAACCTTTCTTCCCCAATTTAAACATTCGTTCACTCATGCCACGCCAATACGCGGACAGGGCCAAGAAGTCCAGAGTCTCGCACAGACCATTGCCGCGCGTCAAATCCCTTGTACCGGATATCCACGAAATTGATATCCTGAAAAATCCGCCAAGGAACCTGCCGCATATCCAGATCCCGGATGCGGTTTGCCCCCAGGCTGGTGACTTCCACCTCCAACTCGTTACGGCCCGCACGCATGCCTTTCGGCAACAGCATGCGATACGGCATCATGATCGCAGGCCCGACGTTCTCGCCGTTCAACCGCACGCGCGCGCTCACCTCCACGCGTCCCAAATCCAAGACAACCGGCCTTTCCTCACAGGTTTCAGGCGCGTCAAATGTGGCCCGATACACGGCCGTGCCGCCGAACCTCCGGGCCTCGGGATCACCGTTCGTGGTCCACGATGCCAGAGCCGCCGCCGCATACGCCTTCGGCCATTCAGGTCCGCCCGCCACAAAACGCACCTGCCATGGCCCCTCGACGGTGAACAGCGTCTCCGCTGGTTTCGCAAAGCGGAACGGGGGCCCCTCCGCCGTACGCGTATCAAAGGTCGACAGCACGATTGAGGCCGCAGGCTCCAAAAACACATACACCTCGGCTCCCCCGTCCGGAGACCGCCTTGATGAAGCCACACCCGTGGTTCCGTTCATCGCATCCATCGCCACTGCGGATCGCGCCGAGACGGTCAATCGCACCCACGAATCAAGCGGACGATCACCCTGGTTCACAAGCAGATACCGATATCCGTCTACGGTCCGCCGTCGGATGAACCGTACCCCCGCCGGAGCACCTTCAAGTTCGGGACGCACGCCACAACGCCGCAACGCCTCGTCTCCCCGTCCGACATAGACGGTGCCCCTGCCGACCACGGCCTTCGTCACGCCCATAGCCAACGGGACGTCTCTTAATCGGGATCGCGCGGCGGCCAATCTTGCGCGGCGGGCTTCCAATTGAAACCACCCGGGCACATCGGTCGGAGTCCGCTCACAAAAGATAACCGTCGCCCCCGCCTCCGCGAACGCGATTATTTTCTCCAGAGTTTCGGGCGGCATCAACCGCGACGACGGCACCATCAACGCGCGATAGGACGCGCCCTCGTCCGTCACCAACCGGTTATCGGACACGCGGACTCGCGTCAACAGCCGATCCGACACATAGTCGAAACCGTAACCCAACCGCCATAACGAAGCCGACGTACGGCCGAGCGGCTGGTTGGTCATCCACTCCGCTCCATGCACCGTCAGTTGGCGGACATACGGCCCCTCCTCGTGCCAGAAATCGTGAATCGGCCAATACAGCAATACATCATTGGAAGGTTTGCCGGACTGCAAGATCGCTTGCGTGCGCGCAAGATAGCCGTTGAGCAGCGGCGCATCGTGCCAGATCGGGTTGCGCGGGTTCATCTCCGTCGAAGCGTAGAAAAGCCACCCCGGCCACGCCGCATCGTCGGCCGAAAAACACGTGCCGTGATAGAAAAGATGATTGATACCGCACACGAACTGTAAATCCGCCAAGCATTTAATCTCTTCCGGCGTCTCATGGAAATGTTCCGCAAGCCACGTGCCAAACTCGGCCGACGCCAGCCGCGTCCCTTTCACATGCGCAGCAGAAGAGGCCATCTTGGCTATGAACGGATTGCGGTCAGCCTTCCCGAAATCGGCGTCATAGCGCGACACCAACGGATCTTTTCCGCCGTGACCGAACATCTCGGTCTCAGGGATATCCGCCAACGCATAAAGATCCAAAAGGTTGGCGGGAGCCCCGTGGGCCTCGTTGCGCGTGATGATCCCTCGCGCCCGACACCATGCCGTCCATTTTGGGAACACATCTTCCACCATCAGATCCGAGAGCGTTTCGCGATAATCCGCCTTCACGCGCGCCACGCGCTCCGGATCGCCCAGTCCCGCGAAAGCGGCCAATTCGTCCATCAGTCTGTACCCGCGCTTGCGCTCAAATGCGGCCAAGAACCCTTCGCACCACGCCGTGCCATAATACTCATACGAGTCGTGATACATGGCCCGCGGTGTCGAGCCTTGTCCACCCGCAGGAAACGCTTTCGAAAAAGGAGCCAAGAACTGTTCCATCGCAGCCGGATCGAACGGGTTGATCATGAGTCCTTTGCCGCCGGGGCCTCCGCGTTTGACCTGCGGGCCCTTTGCGGCATAGGCGAAGAGCGCGACCACCTTCATGCCGGGTTTCACCGCTTTCCGGTCAAGTCGGCCTTGCGCATCCAGAAACGGCAAAAGATCGGTTGAGGAACCATCGGCATCGACGGCCCGCAACCCCTGCGTGATCCCGCGACGGAACACGTTCGTCACTCCGCAATCCGGGTCTGTTTCGACAACCTTAACCTCGAATTTCCAACCGCCCCGTTCGGGAGTTGTCTGCGGTCCGCCGAAACACCACCCCGAGCCGGTCGTCATATCCACGCCCAAACCGTTGCGTTCCGCCACGTCCATGGCACATCTGAACATCTCCATCCACGCGGGACTCAAATAATCGATGTAGCGGTTCTCCGCGCCCTTTACCCCATAGATCGGTATGATATGGACGCCGCCGAGCCCGGCCTCCGCATATCGTCGGAATTCATTACTGATACTTTGCGGATCAACCGCCGAACCCGGCCACCAATTGTACGCCCACGGCCTGCACTCGCGCGAAATCGGCGGCCAAGCCAGAGGCTCCTCAGCCAGCGCCGCACACGCAACAAACACACCGACCCACCGCTCAATGAAATACGATCCCATTATCCGACGCTCCCCTCCACATCACCCATCTTTTTTTCATAGTATCCGAATACGGCTGACCAAGCATCTGTTTTTTCGGCCGTGCCCTCAACCTTTTCCGCGGTTCGGCAAAACGGCACGCGTTTAACGCCTCATGCGCCGATTTTACCATACAAAAAACTTCTTTCAACGCGCACACGATAAGCGGATAATCCGAAAACATCTTGTAGGAGGTTTAAATGCGGATTTTCCGGTCTGTCTTGTTTCTGTTCCCATCCGTTGCCGTACTGTCGGCCTTTGCCGACGCCAAAATCTGGCTCGACGAACTCGATCTCTCCGCCATGACCTGCGGATGGGAAAGGCCTCGCGCGAAAGCCACGGTGGCAGGCAACCCCTTTAAGATCGCGCGCGCGAAATTCGAGCGCGGCGTCGGCACACATGCGGAAAGCTGGTTTACCCTTGATACGGACGGAAACGCGTTATCGTTCGAGGCGAAGGTGGGCGTCGATGATGAAGAGCTGATCCGGGGCAAAGGATCCGTCTCGTTCCGCGTCTATGCCGACAGAAAGCTCGTGGCGGATAGCGGAATCATCCGCGCGCGCGAACCCGCAAAAGCGCTCAAGGCCGACCTCACAGGCGCCAAACTTGTGAACCTGCAGGTATCCGACGCGGGCGATGGCGATGCCTTCGACCACGCCGACTGGTGCGATGCGTTTTTCGTCGTAAAAGACGGGACGACGTTGAAACCCGCAACAGGGACGATGTCGGAACAAATGTGCATTCTCACACCTCCGCCCCCCTCGGCGCCGCGCATCAACGGCGCACGCGTTTTCGGCGTGCGCCCAGGGAACCCCGTGCTGTTCACCATTCCCGCCACCGGCGAAGCGCCGTTCACCTTCGCGGCGAAGGGTTTGCCGAAGGGGCTCTCTCTTGACGAGGAGACCGGCATCATCACCGGCGCGGTCGACAAACCCGGAACGTATCAGGTCACGCTGATCGCTAAAAACGCGAAGGGGAAGGCCTCGCGAGACTGGCGTCTGGAAGTTGGCCATCGGATCGCCCTCACGCCGCCCATGGGATGGAATTCATGGAACTGTTTCGCGCATGCCGTCTCCGATGAAAAAATTAGGAAGGCCGCCGATGCCATGATGGACAGCGGCCTCATCAACCATGGCTGGTCGTACATCAACATCGACGATTTCTGGCAGACAGCACCCGGCGAGAAAAAGGACGCGAGCCTTATCGGAACCGCACGGGATGGCAACGGCCGCATCTTACCTAACAAGCGTTTTCCCGACATGAAGGCCCTGGCGGACTATGTCCACGGACGCGGCCTCAAGATCGGTTTGTATTCCTCTCCCGGCCCGCTCACCTGCGGCGGTTGCGTCGGCAGTTGGGGACACGAGACTCTCGACGCCCGAACCTATGCCGAATGGGGTTTCGATTACCTGAAGTACGACTGGTGCAGCTACTCGCAAGTCGCAAGCGGCAGCGGCCTGAAAAGCCTGATGCGGCCTTACCTGCTCATGACCCAAGCCCTGCGTGCCCAGAAGCGCGACATCGTCCACAGCCTCTGCCAATACGGCATGGGCAATGTCTCCACCTGGGGAGACAAAGCGGGCGGCCAGTGTTGGCGCACCACCGGCGACATCACCGACTCCTGGGACAGCATGAGTAAGATCGCGGATGCGCAAGACGGACTCGAAATCTTCGCAGGCCCGGGCAATTGGAATGATCCCGACATGCTGATCGTCGGCATGGTCGGTTGGGGCAACCTCCACCCTTCGCGGCTCACGCACAACGAGCAGTATACCCACATGTCGCTTTGGTGCCTGCTGTGTTCCCCCCTGCTGATCGGCTGCGACATGACGCAACTCGACGCCTTCACGCTGAGTCTGCTGACCAATGACGAGGTGTTAGAAGTCAGCCAGGATCCGCTCGGACGGCAGGCGGCGCGGGTGCAGCGAAACGACACGCAGGAACTCTGGGCCAAACCGATGGAAGATGGCAGCATCGCCGTCGGTCTCTTCAACCGCAGCTATCTGGCCGGCCCCGTCACGTTGGATCTCAAAACGCTCGGCCTGACCGGCAGACAGCGTTTACGGGACCTCTGGCGCCAGCAGGACATCGGCACCGTGAGCGACCTGTATACGGCCGACATTCTTGGCCACGGCGTTCTTCTGCTCCGCATCTACCCTCAAAAATAAGTCGGGACAACCGACGCCC
>CAZTDL010000043.1:0-14057 GCA_964612775.1 uncultured Lentisphaeraceae bacterium | reverse complement strand
TTCCCGCCGGCAGGATCGGTGCTCTGGTAACCGCCGGATCGCAGCCAATTTGCGTCCGCGACCTCAGGCAGTCCGTTGCTTGCGGCGTAAACGCATTCCCATTGGTTCGTCGGGAAACTCCAGCGTCCCTCGGCGCTCGCGAGATGCGCCGCCCCGACAGTGGTCGCCAGCACGATCACAAACGTTTTCATCCGCATCTTTTCCTGTCTGCTCATCACGTGACCTCCCCGCGATACTATTCATCGTTCTGTTACTTCACAACTCTCCACCGCGTTCCCATCAGACAGGTCTTTTCGCCCGCCTTTTCCGCCTGATAATAGACCGTGAAAAGACTGCCGTCCGGCAATTCCGCCGAGGCCGGATACCCTAAATCGTTGTTGAAGTGTCCCGCCAATTTGATTTCGTTTGCCGCGTCCCATGTGCGGCCGCCGTCATCACTAAGGCAGGCATATTCACCGAACGCGCCAAAACGCCGCCCGTAGACGGAAAGCAGTGTGCCGTCCCTCAACCGGATCAGATGCGGCGGCAGTCCAGCCAATGTCGTCGGGTGCGCGACGGCCCACGTCGTGCCGCCGTCGCCGCTCTCAGACTGCCACAAATTTCCGCCGTTTCCATGGTATCGGAGTTGCGCCACAATGCGTCCGTCCACCGTTTCCGTTGCATGAGGTTCGTGAAAGTCTCCGATTTTCTCTCCCGCCGGCAGACTGATCGCGCCGAGGCGCTGCCACGAGCGCCCATGATCGCGCGACTCCGACACCGAAATCTCGTTCGTCGGCCCGCTATGGATTCCGAAATGCCCTGAATAGGTGATTCCGACAAACAACAATCGTCCATCTTTTAGAACAAGCGGACCGTGCGGCGCCGTACCCGGAGACCGCACTTTCGGCTCCCATGTCGCACCGCCATCCGATGAACGTACGGTGAAATATCCAAAACCCTCTTTCTTTCCCTTGGCGGGAATTTTTTCATCGTGCAGCCACCAGTAAAAAAGGGGCGAACCCTGTTTCAGTTTGGCGCGGTCACGAATAAGTGACGTATAGGCCAGCGACGTGAACCACGAGACAACAAGATCGCCGTTGGCCAATTCAACAATCCCCGCGTCGCGATCGTCCAGCGGCGTGTTACAGACATTTACAGCAGAAGACCATGTCTTCCCTTGGTCTTCACTTTTAACCATCTGCACTTTGCCGAACGGACAGACATGTCCATCCCGGTCACCGGAGAAAACGACCAGCAACTCGCCGTTTTTGCGGCAGCAAACGGTCGGCCAACCGATATACCGTCCCGGCTCTTTGCAAAGGACTTTCGTCCAAAGAATTTCCGCGCGTTTTTGCAGACAAGGCGCGCCCCAGATTTCGTTCGACGGTTCTTGCGTTCTTCCCATCCACGCGATGCAAAAGAACGTTAACAAAAATGAAAAAGCTATTTTCCCTCGCATACTCAAACACCTTTCTCAACCGTTTTCCGGTTACTTGTTCCCTTGCCCCTTTTTCCATTCACGTTTTTACCATACCACACGCGGGGCGAGAAAAAAGCAGTGAAAAAAGAAATGTAATTTCGTTGTATTTTGGTTAAAAGCAAAGATTCTGAAACCAAAACGATTTGGTATTCACAGTCTTAATTTCACATGCTACCATTCAAATATGACTTTTTTGAGCCAAGGGTCTTCTCTTAAAAAGCTTCGCATACAATCGAAACGGACATCTTCGAACTGCGGCACAAATCTGTCCGTCATTTACGGCGACACGCCCGAGCGGCGCGCGCTCAATCTGGCGGAGGCGGGACTGCCCGAAATTCCGGTCCTCGGTTTCAGCCGCTACGGACACGCCGTTTCGCCCGTCTCCGCCCACCGTCACACCGGGTGTATTGAAATCGGCCTCTGTCTGCGCGGCGCGCTGACGTTGCTCAGCAACGGCGTCGAACACCGCGTCATGCCGGGCGACCTCTATGTGAATAAACCGAACGACCTTCACTGCCTCACGGACCATCCCAAAGGCACCGTCATTCATTGGCTGCTCATCCGAGCACCCCGTAAAAACCGGCCGTTTCTGCGGCTCTCGCCGGAAGAGGCGAAAGAAATCTGGGGCCGGCTCAACACGCTTCCATGCCACGTCATCGCCAAAACGGACGTTGTAAAACACGCCTTCGCACAGCTTTTCAAGTACCACGCCCAACCGACGGGGCCGTATCGCACGGTCGGACTGATGAACTCCAGTGTCGCATTATTGATGGGCGTAATCGACGCCTCGCTCCACAAAACCATGCCCGCGCACCCGCAGCTCATGGAGCATGTCATCACACTGCTGCGCGATCATCACGAACGCACATTCCGAATCGACGACCTCGCCCGCGAAGTGCGGCTCTCGCCCTCGCTTTTCATCTCCCAGTTCAAACAGATGACCGGACTGCCCCCCTATCACTTCCAGCTCGCCTGCCGACTGCAAGAGGCGAAAAAGCGGCTCTCGTCCAGTCGCGACCCCATCACCCAAATCGCCTTCGATCTCGGGTTTTGCGCGTCCCAGCATTTTTCCGGCCATTTCAAACGCGCCTTCGGTCTCACGCCGCAGGCGTGGCGCAAACAAAAAGGTCGGATTCCCTCTTCTTGAGGGAGCCTCCCCGTTCCACTAACTTGGGTCTCCATGTCGGACCTCTTCGACGATGCGCTTGAACCGCTTGCGGGGCTCGACCTCGCTTGTAACGGCGGCGAGGTTCTCCGGGCGGACGCACTCCGACCTGCCTCTGCCATCGTGCGCGTAGCTGAGCGGGCGGAAGGGCGTCTTCTTTTCGGCCAAGAGATCCGTCCGTGACCCGCCGATGCGTCTGGCTCCGCGAAATCCGCACGCGTCAAAACGCCGTCACCGGCGCGGCCCAGTCGCCGGAATAACGGAGGCGGCCCTTTGAACTCGGCACGCGTAAAGCGTCCGTCGCCGTCCGCGTCTTCGCGGGTTTTCATCTGTTCGAACGTGATGCGGTGTCCTGCAGGAGTGCCTTTTTGACGCCAAGCGTTGACGGTGGGAGTTAAAACCCGCATACTGGGACCGCTTCCCGGTCGTGAAGAGCCCGCTCGGGCGGACAGGTGCGAATGCGCCTGCCCGGAGAATAACGGAGAGCCGGATGAGCACGAAATGCCAGATCCGTCGCGTCTGTTATGAGGTTGGGTTCTGGAACAGGTTCTCCGGTCGCAGGGATTCATTCCTGTACGAAACCGGCCATGAATGAAAGGGGCCGTATGCGCATGGCCCCAGAAACGAGATCTATGGGATCAAACAGAAAATGCAATGGGGCTGTTCGTTCTTTTATACGACGGTTAGCCGTGTTTATTTTATCCGTCACAGGGATGACGGCACAGGCCGATTTTTCCTACTTCTACGGGGGAGACCGAATCCAGTTCCAATACAACTATACGGTGGACCCAGAAGACCTGTTGACCTTATACCGCATCGCTCCGGACGGCAGTCAGACCCTAGTCGCTTCGGGATCCACGATTGTGGGGACGGATCGCCCGGCGGGTTTAGTTGCCGGAACGTATCGGTATGATCTTCGCACGCACATCCTGTATGGGCAGGAGTATCTGGAAACGCTATGGTCGACCACGCTTCCCGCATTCGGCGGCACGGCGGGCGATGCTCGACGAATCGTACACGGGGCTCGAAGGGGCCTCCGGATCCTTCGGAATCTCAGACGGCGTTGCGGTCACCATCGCGGCTTCTTCCAATGTGAACTTTATCGCGTCCATCAGCGGCGGATTGACATTAAACAGCGTCAGCGGAAACCTCACGGCATATGGCTCCGGCCAGTTGAACGCAAGCGAATGTCTCGTCCCCACCGATGCCGTGTGGACTCTCCGCGGGGATCTCTATTCGTACGTACAGAGCAGCGTGGTTTTAGGATCCGTCTTGCTCTCGGGACCGAATCACACGTTTGAACGCAACACCATCTATGGCCGACTCAATATCCAAGAATCGTCAGCCTCCGTGTCCGATAATATCTTCCTCGGTCCGCTGCGATTCCTGTCCGATATGTTTGAAAACGCTTATTCCAGTTCGCCGACCGTTGAGGGGAACAGTTTCCTCGGACGGCTCGGCATCATGTTTGGAAACGGGAACGGAGACGGGAGCCCCTATTACGAGGTCGGTCTGCCGATCGCGATCGGACCTAATTACTACGGCGATAGTTTGGGGCCGGTGAAAACCGGCGATCCGGAATTTGCTTCGTTGTTGAATAATGATCTGGTGAATCCCCGGTTTCTCGGTCGGCGGGGTGCGCTGGTTCAGGATGGCGGAGGCGCATGGCTTGCCCTTGCCGTGCCGCAAACGGAGGGCCTCAAACGTACGGACCCGAGTGTTTTCCCCGAAATATGGTGTCAAGGCATCACGGTCGTGCAAAACGCCGTCAGTCATACCGGATCGGACGCTTATCCGAGGACCGGCAGCCGCCTCCGGGCCGGGCGGGAAACTCTGGTCTGTGTCGACCTGCGCGCCTGGGACGATTCGATTCCCGGAGTCCATGTGTATGCGGAAGTCGGGGGTCGGCAGGTCGATGCCGTCGATGGGCGGACCGTGCGGAATATCACGGCGGGTTCTCTGCGCGGCGCGGTCAAACACGGATTCACGACCTTCAACGTGATTCTTCCGCCCGACATAACGACCGGTTCCCAGATACAGGTTCGTCTGGACACCACCGGGGTGCAGGGGTATAGCAGCGGGTCCGGCACCAATCAGGTATTGACGACATTTAACGTATCGTTGGAAGCTTATCCGACCCGTCCCTTGCGCATTCTGGTGATGCCTTGGGAAACCTATTGCCCGGGTTACCCGCAAGGCATTCCCTCGGCCGCCGCAACGGCCGATTCGCTCGATCATTTGATTCCGGCGATGCTTCCGTATGGTCCGGGGCATTATCAGATTCTTCGGGAAACCGCCGGCCGCTACACCGCAGGGTACGGCGTGCTGGCTGAGATGTTCTGCTCGACCGTTCTGCTCGACCGCCTATTGCTCGATCTCCATCTGTTCCTCGATGAATACAATGCGCACGCGACGGAACCCGCCGATCGACTCGTGGTCGTGGTAAAAAAAGGTGTGCTCGGAACGCCGCAGAACATGGCCGCTTCGGGCGTCAACAACCGGATGATCGATTCGCGGATTTGCGTGATCGAAGAGGAGTCCGGAGGAACAAAGGGTCCCGACGCATCGCTTCATGAGTTGGGCCATTCGCTTGGCATGTACACCGGTCTGTTCGGCGAGCAATACGGTCGCTTCAACTTGCCGCCCGACGGGGTTGTGCTCAAAGGCGTAACCGGTTTCAGTCCCGATCCGGGAAACGTCATGGATCAAACCCGCATTCGCCATATCACCACCTGGATGAAGAATGACACTTGGTACGACGTCATGGGGCGCCAAGACCCGTTCTTGGCGGGGCCCTCATCCCTGAACAGTTTTTGGGGCTTCGATGCCGAGCTTCCCCGTGCAAAACAACTCGCCGATCCTCTCGCCCTGAGCGCCGATGCGGAGCCGGTGACCGCCCTCGACGCGGGCTACCGTCGCATTCTGCTCCGCGGTTTGGTCGACACCCAATTACGTTTTGTGAGCGGCACCGTTCGGGCCGTCGATGTAACTCAGGAGTTTCATACGCCTCTCTTAGCGAATGAGGATCCATCCAACCGGGATTATGAGCTATTCGCTTTTGATACCGGCGGCGGAATTCTCAGCAGCACACTCTTTCAACTCGAGACGTTTCATCCTTGGCAGACCAACTCTCTGCTGGGGGGAACCCCTTGGCATGCCACCTTTGATGTGCCCGATTCGGCGGCGCGTTATGAGCTGAGACCGAAATATTTGACGAATGTCATTTGGTCGGCCACGGCAACACCGGCCGGAGCGTTCACCTGTACGATCACGGAGCCCGCCACAACCGGGGCCATCGGCGACGCCCTCGACCTTGCATGGACGGTTGATCATCCGCAACCGAATCGGCTTTCGTACCGGGTGCAGATCAGCACGGACGGCGGTGTCACCTGGAATCCGTCCGGGATGTTGATCGAAACCAACCGCTGGCGGATTCCCTCGGAAGGCCTCCCCGCAGGCACTCAATTGGGCTTCAAGGTGATTGCCTCGGACGGACTGAATAGCGCCGCCGCGACTCTCTCGCCTTTCTTCCTTGCGAACAGGCCCCCTGTCGCTTCGATTCAAATACCGATGTCCGGCGATCGCGCGTCCGCTCATTATACGTGGGCTCTCGTGGCCTCCGTTACGGATGCGGAAGACGGCCCGTTAAGCAACGGTCAATGGACATCAAACCTCGACGGTCCGCTGGGACTGGGCCTTACGCCGAACCCGGTCACCCTCAGTGCCGGCGAACATATTATTACGTTCAGCGCGTGCGACAGCGGAGGGTTGTGCGCCACGACGCAGGTCACGGTCGCGGTCACCAATCTGACCACGGTTAATCTGGGGCTGAAAGGGGAGGATCTGATCGTTCATGCCGTGGATGACGATCCGCGTTTTAGCCTCAGTCCGCACATGATTCCCGGCGAAACGAATCTGCTCAATCTGGCCTTTCGGAACGAGGGATATTCCAACACGACGGCTTTGCTGGAGCTCTATATGACGCCGCCGGAAGGAACAGAAGTTCTGCTGGCGACTCAGCAAGTCGCGCTCGCGGAGTTCGAGAGCGGATCTGTTTCGGCGCTGCTTAAGCCCTCTCTGTCTGGAGTCTACCGGGTGCGCGGCGTCATCATACCGCAGGATCCGCCGGAAGAAAACCTCTCCGACAATGAAGCCGTTTGGCGGATACCGGCCGGTTTGGGGGCCGTGTATGTTTCGATTGATACGCCGTCCGCTTTGGATGGCGGAGCCCAATGGGCTCTCGATGGGGGAGCGTGGCAGGACAGCAACGTGACGGTGTCGAATGTGCCGGCCGGCGAACATGTGATCACCTTCAAGCCGGTCACAGGCTTTAAGCCGCCGCCGGAGCGTACGGTTCAGGTCGATGCCGCTCACGCATTCACCTATCGCCGCGAGTATGAACGCTATCAGGCATCGCTATGCGTCACGCTGAATCCGGAAGACGCCATAGCCGAGGGAGCCCAATGGCGCGTTGATGGCGGCGTATGGCAAGACAGTTCCGCCATCGCGTCCAATCCCTCTCCGGGTGCGCATATCGTGAGTTATAAAGCGATCCCGTGGTGGGGAACACCGGAAAATCAGTCGGTATCCCTGGTGGAGAACATGCCGTTTTTGACCAACGGTGTTTACACGGCTTTGCCCCGTCCGCCCGCCCCGGCGGTCGTCTATAATCCCGATGACGGGGAAACGAACGTCGACTCCGATAGCAGTTTGGCCTGGGGTCAGACCGACTCGACCACCGGATACCGTCTCTGGCTGGGTGAGAATCCTGCGCTGGGGCCCGAAACGTTTGTCGGAGCTTTCTCCGGCGGTCCAGGCTACCACTCGTTTGAGCCGTCCCTGCTGCCGGACCGGCAGTATTATTGGCGCGTCGACGTAACCAACGCCATAGGCGTCACCACGGGCACGGTCTGGTCTTTTCACACGCAGGGTCAAATGCCCGTTTTGACCAGCCCAACGCAGGTCTATGGGGAAATCGGCACCCGCATTGTCTACCGGCCGCAATGGGACTTTGCGCAGAATCATTGGGTTGAATCGATGCCTGCATGGGCGTCGGAACAGTCCGACGGAACCTTAGACGGTTGGCCGACGAGTGCGGGCACCTACAGTGCCACGCTCTTAGCATCCAATGTTTACGGGGTGAGCAGCCGCAGCTGCACCTTTACGGTTCAGGGGGGAGGGCGGCTAGACTGGCAAACCGTATCGTCACCGGTAGCGAATCGTTTATCTGCCGTTACGTGGGGCGACGGAACCTATGTGGCCATCGGCGAAGGGGACGTAGAGGGCGCGGTGATTACGTCGACCAATGGCATTGATTGGATCACGCAAAGCTCGGGACGTGCCGATTACTATTATGGGATTACCTATGGGAACGGCCGTTTCGTAGCGGTTGGTGACGGCGGGTCGGCTATCGTTTCCACTGATCGCGGCGTGACCTGGACCTATGCCAGTTCGGGCTTTGCGGCACCCTTTAACGGAGTCGCATTTGGCAACGGGTTGTTTATGGCACTGAGCTATGAGCGCACGATTTACACATCTCCCAACGGGTTATCCTGGACCCAGCGACGTACCGGCGGATCCAACCCCTTGTCGTCGGCCGCTTGGAACGGCAACACGTGGCTGGCCGTTGGCGGGAGGGATTGGGGCTACCCGACCGCGTTGACTTCACCTTCGGGCGGAACGACATGGACCGTCATCGATCCCGGCGTGAGCGTTAACGGATTCTTTAGCACGGCTTGGAACGGCGCATTGTTTTCTGTCGTCGGCGTCGACGGACGGGTTTGCACAACAACCAACGGCAGTGTCTGGCAGACGCAAGCCAGTCTCTCAAGTTCGGATGATCTATACGCCGTTTCAGCCGATCAGGGCCGGTTTGCGGTCGCAGGCGAACGGGGTTTTCTGGCGATGTCACGAAATGGCGCGGACTGGGCCATCCAGAACTCCGGCGTGAGTGCGGCCCTGCGCGGCATTACGTTTGGCGACCGGCGAGTCGTTGCTGTCGGAGACAACGGCACCATCGTGACAGCGGTCTTTGAGCCGAATGCCGATGCCGATGCGCAGCCCGACTGGGCGGAGGGGCTATCGGGAACCGACCCGTTGGATCCGGCATCCTATTTCCAATGCAACCTTTTCATGGATGGCGCTCAGCGCGCTTCCGTTCATTGGGACTCCGTTGAGGGCCGCGTTTATTCCGTTTATTGGAGCCCCAACCTGCTTTCCGGTTTCCAATGTTTGGAAAGCAACATCCCGTGGCCGCGAAACAGTTTCACGAATGCCTCTGCGGCACCGAGCGGGTTTTATAAAATCAGCGTTCAACTCGCGCCATAAACGCGTTAGGAACTGAATGCCGGACAACACGATGCAGGTCAACTCGCGTGACGGGATGAAAGGGCTCCGGGCCGATTCGGCGAGGACGTTTCGACGCTCAGCGTTAACGGTGCGAGTTGAAAACCGTATACCGAGACCGTTTTCCGGGCGGACAGGAGCGAGGATGCGTCTGCACAGAGAACCACGGTGAGGATGCGCGTGACGCCTTTTCTCCGCGTGCCCGCGAAAGGAGACGACGGCGCTGTTCTCGAGGGCCTTCGAGGTGACCGACGCGAACACGGCCGCGCTCCCGATCCGGCCGGACGGCGAATGGCACACGGTTTCGGTTACCCTCGCCGCCAACCCGAATTGGAAGGACAAGGCTGACAAAATCTGGTTCGATCCGATGAACCTTGATGCGGCGTACGTGGACATCAAGTGGCTACGCTTCAAAGAGCAGTGACGGCGTCTACGATCCGCACGAGCACCTCTCCCCGAAGGGAGAAACAGGGTTCGGCAAGGGCAGGCTCGAAGGGGATTTCGCAAAAGATGCACAGAGCGCTTTTTTGCGGATGGAAAAATTGACTGACACGCGATAACCCCGTAGAACGATCGTGTTTTTAAGAGTGACGCGGAGGGGCAGACCAGCATGCGAATGACTAATGCAGGGGAAGCCGGGGCCTCGCATAAAACTCGCGCGCAAGACTCGTCAAAGTGCCGGATTAACGCTTTTGGCATCGTTCGTAATCCGTCACTTTTCGCTCAGCATCTACCGCTCCGAAAAATGGACATAAAGAAATGAAACATTCTGTTGGCCCGCCCCCATTCTTGCAGGCATATCCAAAAGTGGCGGCGTTCTTTGACCCGTCCGAAACCCTGTGTACTGACACTCCTTGCCGGTGCTGCGCATGAGCCGCACAGCGTCAGAATGAGTGATCCGACCGTGCAGAATCTAAACCTGACAGGGTCGCCTTCGACGGGATTTTCACCATACGGGCAAGGCTTCACGAAATGGAGCAGGGACAGAAACGGGGCAACCGCTATAAACGCTACGATCAAAAACACAGGCGAGAAGAGTTAGGATGAGTATTAAATATCGAGTTCCCGTTTTATTGTTTGGCATGCTTCTTTTTTCATCATGTTCAACCGTTAGGGTGAATTCCAATCCGCGAGGAGCTAACGTGTTTATTGATGGTAAAGACACCGGAAAATGCGCACCAACAGGCTTTCAGGTCCGCTCTCTTCCTACGGACAACCTTCTTGAGACCGGCGCGGAGTCCGAGGCGGTCTAGCCACGCCGAGGCCTGCGCAAAGTCACGTTTCTCGCACGCGTGGCCAAAAAGCATCATGATCGCATGGAATTGCGGACTAGGGGCGGACGGCAAACGCGGTCGAGACTATCGTTTCTCCTCAAAATCTTCTTTCGTCAGAACACCGTCCCCGGTGCGATCTAGCCGCCGGAACAGCGGAGGCGGCCCTTTGAACTCGGCACGCGTAACGCGTCCATCGCCGTCCGCGTCTTCGCGGGTTTTCACCTGTTCGAACGTGATGCGGTGTCCTGCCTGCGGTCCTTGCCCCGGACGTTTGGGCGCGTTCGGCAGAGAACGTTCGACCGCCTCGCTCACGGTTTGCCGCGCCTCCGACGTCACAGGACCGGCAACTCTCAACCAGCGGTCGAAAAAACCGCCGACCTTTTCGTCGATTTCTTTACCGCCAAAGCCCTGCCCGTGGCCTGCGCCTTTGATCGTGTGCAACTGCACGTTGCCGCCCGCTTTTTTCAGCGCCTCAAACAGCAACTCGCTCTGATGATGCGGCACCACGGGATCGGCATCGCCGTGTACGATCAAAAAAGGCGGCATCGCATTCGTCTTCACGTAGATGATGGGATTCACGCGCGCGGCCTTTTCTTTATTATCCTGCACGGGGCCTCCGATCAAACAGGCCTCCGGCGAGTCGGCGGCATCGTGCTTAAGGCGCGCATCTCCGAACGCATAACGGTCCATCTGCAGGAGATCGGTCGGACCGAAAAAATCGCACACGGCCTGCACGCGGCTCGACACGCCGAGATTCGCCCCGACGTCGAACGCCTTCTCATCGCCGCTTGTCCCCAGCAACGCCACCAGGTGTCCTCCCGCCGAGCTACCCCATACGCCGAAACGGTCGGGATCCAGTCCATACTCCTTGGCGTGCACCCGCAACCAGCGGACCGCCGCTTTGCAGTCCTCAATCTGCGCCGGAAAAACCGCATCCCCGCTCAGCCGGTAGTTGAGACTCGCCACCGCATAGCCGCGTCCGACAAACCCCTGCCTCAGCGGGGGACACCCCTCTTTGCTACCGTTCTTCCAGCCGCCGCCGTGAATCCAAATGACCAACGGCAACGCGTTCGTCGCGTGGTCCGGCACATAAAGGTCGAGCGTCTGGCGCGCATGCCCGTTCTCGACATACGCCACATCGCGAAACGCCTTAACGCCTTCGGGAAGGGCCGTCTTCCCCGCATGCGGCGGCTGCGCCTGCGCGATTTCGGCCAGCGCCAATGCCAGCGCAAGTCCGAGTGTGTTTTTATTCATATTCGCTTGAACGTGCACTCCGGGAATTTATTGGGCCTTATCACATTTTGCATCATAATGCCGTCCATCGCCAGTATCCGACCCCATGCGAGGAACCCCGACACGCAAGCGCCGACACAAGACCGGTCACGAACCGTTTTGCCGCTCTGTTCCCTATAATCGGAGGGCCCTTAAACAAGGGGCCTCTTTGCTCAGTACGCGGTCCGACAATCGATGCCGCGCGCGCGGCACGCCCCAACGAGACGACGTCCGACCTGTGCGAAGTAGGCGTCAGTGTTCATCGTCTCCCACCCGTTCAGCCGATAGATGCCGTTCGCATATCCGTAGTTCATCCGGTCGAGAATCAGGTAGTCGATATGCCCCGTCAACAGCGGAATCAGATCTTCTGCGCCCGGCAGCATCGGCGCGATCATCACATAGGTACGCACGCCTGCGGCGTGTAGCGTTTGGACCGCGCGAACACGTTCCGGAATCGGCGGCGCAAGCGGCTCGAAACGCCGACGCACCTCGTCGTCCGCCGTAGTGATCGAAAAGCCCGCTTCCAGTTTCTGCCCCCGCCTAAGCAGTTCGAGATCGCGCAACACCAGCGGCGAACGCGTCTGAACAACCGCGGGCCAATCGCCTCGGACCAAGATCTCCAAGCACTTCCGGGTGAGCCGATAGTTCTCCTCCAACGGCTGATACGGATCGCACACGCCGCTGAGCCAAACCGTGCCGCGCCGTTTACGCATGACCTCCTCGGCCAGCAGTTCGGGCGCGTTGATCTTCACGTCCACGAAGTCGCCCCACGGCTCCTGATGCCCCGTGAAGCGTTTCATGAAACGCGCATAGCAATACGAGCAGGCGTGCCGACACCCCACATAGGGATTCACGACGTAGTCGTAAATCTCCGATTTGGAGAGAATCGTTTTCGACCGGATCTCGCGAATGATCATCTTTCCCTCTGTCCGATTACAGGATCGGGAGACTCATCAGATAGCGGTCTTCCGTGCGGAACCCATAGGCGCGATAAACCCCGATGGCGCGGATGTTCTTCTTCTGGGCTTCGAGACGGAGATAGCCCAAACCGTTTTCGCGGCAATAGGCCGCCGCGCTATCGATCAGTCGCCTGCCAAGCCCGGTGCCCTGCACTTCAGGCAGAACGAAAATCTCATCAAGAAGAATGAAGGGACCTCCGAATTCCAAACTGTAGCAGTGCGTCAGCACCATATACCCCACCGCGAGGCCTTCTTGCCGCGCGAGATAGACCGCCCCGGCCTGCGGGTTCGAAAGAAGGTATCGCACCATGCGGCCGCTGGCGGCCGGATCAAAATCAAAACCCTCATGACCATAAAACACGCGGGTCAATTCGAGGAAATCAGATTCGTCCTCGGCCTTCATTCTGTTGATCGCCACGGCCATAGATCGTCCGTCCCTTTCAACGCTTTCGCCGCCGTTCACCGCGGCAGGAGCGAATACCGCAGATCATCCAGGTTGTCGCCGTCCACCGGCAACAGCGCGCAGGCGAACTGACGCTGCCACTGCAGATGGTCGTTGCGTACCAGCAGGCAGTTCCATCCGTGTTTGAGAGAGGCTTGGCCGACGGCTTTGTTTTTGCCGCTGCGGTTGAGATCGGCGGTCATGACCCGTGCACCGTTAACCCACACGACGAAACCCAGAGTGGCCGAGAAGGTCCGGTGCGAAAGCTGAATCTGGACCGGACGCTCTTTGGCGCTATAAACCCACCGCACCGCATACAGCACGTCGTTCTGGCTTCCGAAGGTCAGGCTGTACGGCACCACGGCATTGGGATTGGAGCCGTCCGTGTAGTCGACGCAAGGCGTATTCACCTGCCAGCCATACGTCTTCTTGCCATCCGTGAACGGCTCGGCGAAATGCTTTCCGGCCACCAGTTCGGCCTCCATGAACGGTACGCTGTCGGTTGGCCGATAGGACCGATTCGACGCCCACGCGCCGCCGTTGTCCGGTCCGCAGACGACACGCCACGGCGCCGGAATCAGCACGGTCCGGCGGACCGTCTCTTCTCCCGCTTTGGCGATAATCGTCACCGGTGTCTGAAGCAACAACGGGGTGCCCCGAATCGTGAAAGTCGCCTCGGGCTTCGCGATGGCAGACTCGGCCGAAGTCCAGCCCGCAGGCATTTCCAGCGAGAAGGTCGGCACGCGCGCGGCTTTGGCCTCGGTGCCGTCGCTCCAGAAACAGGCGAGCTGATAGGTCTGTTCAGCACGGTCGGCGGCGCAGCCCGGCTGCGGCTTGAACCAAACGGTCACGGTCGGCTTGGCCGACAGGAGTTTGGCGACTTCCGCATCGATTTTCGCGTTGAAGGCCGCGACCAACGGGTCGTCTTGCAGCGCCAAAGCCATTCCCCGGAGGATGGCGGTGTGCCCCAGCGGCTGCTGCGGATGTACGGTGTCGGGAATGACGTGATAATCCTGACGCACTTTACGGCAGCGCGTCACCGCGTCGAAGACCGACGCGCCCGTCTCGGCCACGCGGCACTTCTCCTCCCGCGCAAGCTCGCGCGCAAGCCGCGTCATGCGGTCGCGCACGCGGTTCTTGG
>CAZTDL010000042.1:0-14245 GCA_964612775.1 uncultured Lentisphaeraceae bacterium | reverse complement strand
CACCGGCACCTCGAGCAGATATTTGACCGTTCCGTCAAACGCCACCCAACCGCTAAAGATGACAGGCTGCTTGTCGATCACCATGCGAACGGGATCATTGAGGACACGTCCGTCCTTCACCACCACGTGGATCGGCAACTGATCGACCTCGTACACCCGTTCCTTCACTTTGATCATGGACAACAGCTCAAGCAGCGACGGCCCCATTTCCAACTTGAGCTGTTTCAGCGTCACATCCATGTCGACGGCAATGCCCTCGGCGGGAACCGCGCCCATATCGATACGACTGTTTCTCAGTTCCAGAGTCACCGTCCCCCCCAACACCGTACTGCCCTGAAACAGGGGATTCAGGTTGACCAGCAGCGTGTCCACCATGCCTTGTGTAAGCGTCACGTTTTCCAACAGCCGAGTTTTCGCAGGAAAAGCCAGCGAAACGTCTTTTCCGCCAACCACAGCCGCAGGGACCAAACGCAACTTGCCGCCGTTCAGAATCGGCGCATACGACACCTTCAGAACCCCCTTCGAGAGATTGAAGGTCGCGTCAGCGGGCCCGGCCGTCAACCCCAAACCGTTCACGGATTCCATATACGCCGCCCCCTCAAACTCGCCCTCGGACAGGATCGTCGACAGACCGCCCGTCGTCGGCGACACGAATCGGAACGCACGCAACGCCTTGCCTTTCATGACGAACTCATCTATGCCTTCGGCCTCCAACAGGCGCGATACGGCATCAAAATCCAAAGCTGTCCGGCCTTTCGCCGAAACCACGCACCGGGTCGACGGTTCAGTCACCTCCGCCACGCTCTCCAAATCAAAGAAATCCGATGTGACATTCGCTTTCGAGAAACGTATGCGCTGGCCGTCCGAAGCCACCACCGCGTCAGCCTCGACCGTGACCGACTTCTCAGCAAAAACAGTCTCGCCGTCACGAACCAACATACCGCAGCCGGAAGCCTTCACGCCGACACGGACATCCTCCCTGACCCCATCTTGCGTCAACGCCCCCTCCAACCGAATATCAGGCACAGACCACGTGCCATCGGCGCCTTTCGACACGAGTTTCTGCCCCGCCGCGTTCATGCGGACCTTGGTCACGCCGCCCGATACCTCCGCCGTCGCATTCGCGACCGCATGACCCTGCCAAGACACCATGCGACGCTGCGCCGACGCGGGTATAAAGCCGCCCAGAACACGGCGAACACCCCCCATCTCCATATCACCCGACAATGTGAATCCCCGCAGCGACAGCTTCGTTGACTCATCCGGCGGAACAAACCGTTTCCAGCCGCCCGTCACCTTACCGTTCTCAAGCGTCAGTTCAAACACCCCGTCCTGAACCGCCCGTTCAGGCTTATCCTCTTTGAACGGCACATGTCCCGTGAACTTCAGCGTGCCCTGCGAAACCACCGTACGCTGTCCCGGCTTAATTTCCGCCGCCACATCCGCCAGTTTCAGGAAAGACGTCACGTCGACACCGCCGTTCACGCGTTTCGTCGCAATATCCAGGTAAGTTGATCCCACCATCGGCGGACAATCCTTCAAGACCAGCTTGAAATCGCGCGAAAAACGCGTCAGGTCCAGTTTACCCTTCACCACAGCCGCATCGAAACGGCCTCTGCCATACACGTCCGCAAACGGCGCTTTAAGGTGAAACGTCTCAACCTCCGGCCAGGCACCGTACGGGAAGGTGGCCTTGAACACCAGCGAAGGCTCGGGTTTCAGCGGCAGCGGCGCGCCATCAACCGTCATGGCAAGATCCGCCGTGTTGGCCTGCACGTCCACACGCATGGCCTTGTCGCCGCCCTCCAAGGCGAAGGTCGCATTCAGCTCTCCGGTTTGCATTCTGAATCCCTTGGCCAACCCCAAAACCGACGCGAAATCACGCGTCAAAGCTGCAAGGTGAACGCTTGCCTTGGCATTAATCGTGCCGGTCATCACGCGGGTTTTGGCCCCGGTCCGCAACGTGCCGTTCGCCTCGGCTCGAGCCCAAGGGGAAGAAAAATCAAACTTCGCGACCTTGATTACCGTCTTATCATAGTCAAGGTCCAGCAGAAGGGCGACATCGCCCTTGGGCGACCGAGGCTGTCCCGCGCCAGAGACCGAGAGCCCGTTCACAAGAACGCCTCCCTCGATCTTAAATTGATCCTGACCCTTTATCACGGCCGTCAACGCGCCATCGGCCACGCCGCTGTAAATCCACGGTTCGCCCGCCGCATGTCGGATCAATGGACAAAACGCCGTAAGATCAACCGCGACAAGTTTCAGCGTCAACTTTTCCGGCTGTTCGAGATCCGTACCCTTGTAAATATCTTTAATGCTCAGCACGTTACCTTCGAGAGCCAACAGGCCGGTGCCGACCTTCATCTTCGTCTGGACCGCAATCGGCTTTTTATACGACGCCAGCGTCACGGTTCCTTCAATCTGCTGCGCAAAGAACGGCCCAGACGCCGGATCCGGCACTTGAACACGACCGTTCTCAACAGCCAAGACCGCAGCCACATCCACAATCGGCAGAAAGAAAAAGCCTTTTTGGGCGTCCTTGCCTCCCTTTTCCGTTTGAGGGGCCTCGGCCGGCGGCACGAGAGAAACCTGAACGTCCGGATGCCTGAGGGTCACACTCCCCACATTCAATATTCCCAACGGCAACAGACGCAACAACCCCCTGTCAAAAGCAACTTCTGAGACCTTGAAATCGATTCCTCTCGCCACGTCAACATAACCGGCCTTTTGCAACATCGGCGCACGAAACCACCCCAGCGACCATTTCTCGCATGAGACCTGCGCCGGAGCCACCGCCGCATTGACCTTTTTCAACACCCACTTCCGTCCGCCGTCCAATGACAGCAACGTCGGCATCAAAGCCACGAGAAAGAACAGAAAAATCAGAAGGGACAGCGACAGCCGGAAAAAGCCGCGCAGACATCCGGGACGCCCCTCTTCCATTGTCCCGTCTTCCTCATCGTCTCTGATTTCTGAAAAATCCATACGTCAACAATACCATCCGATCCGCGCCAAAACAAGCGGCACACGAAAATGTCTCATGTGTTTTTGATAGGTGAACACGAAAACACGGCACACGAAATAAAGTTGAGGACGATCAGACCGATGCCGACCAGAACGATTAACTAACGGGATGAAAACCGTCTCTCCTTGCGAGCGGCACCCGTTGACGCGGCGGCCCCGCCCTTTTTTTCCAACATCCGTTTCAGTTCGCGAACCTCATCGCGCAACAAAGCCGCGCGTTCAAACTCAAGCGCCTCGGCCGCCTCCAACATCTCGGCCTCAATCTCACCGATCGCGCGGTGAACATCATACTGTTCGGAAGATTCGGCCGCCACCATTCGCTCTTCCACACGCTGCGCCTCGGAATAGAGAGCCAGCGTCTCGTTGATCGCCCGTTTCACGCTGCGAGGGGTGATATGATGTTCAATATTATAGGCCTCTTGCTTCGCGCGGCGCGACGTTGTCACATCGATCATCATCCTCATCGCATCGGTGACCCTGTCGGCATAGAGGATCACGCGTCCGCTGAGATGCCGCGCCGTCCTCCCGGCCGTCTGAATCAGCGATGTGCCGGAACGCAGAAAGCCCTCTTTATCGGCATCGAGCACCGCCACCAGCGCCACCTCCGGCAAATCGAGGCCCTCACGCAAAAGGTTAATACCCACCAGGCAATCAAAGGATCCCTTGCGCAACCGTCCCAAGATGTCCACACGTTGGATCGCATCGATATCGCTGTGAAGATACTCGACACGGAGACCCGTCTCACGCAGATAGGCTGTCAAGTCTTCCGCCGAACGCTTGGTCAACGTCGTCACCAATACCCGATCACCCTTCTCGGCGGCTCGACGGACTTCCTCCATCAGATCGTCGATTTGATTGTCCAAAGGCCGCACCTCAACCGGCGGATCCAACAACCCCGTAGGACGGATAACCTGCTCGGCAGTCACCTCGCTCACCTGCCGTTCGTACGAGCTCGGCGTGGCGCTCGCGAACACAATGGGACCCACTTTGTTCAAAAACTCATCGAAATCCAGCGGTCTGTTGTCCTTGGCCGACGGCAGGCGGAATCCATGGTCAACAAGGGTCTGCTTACGCGCCTGATCGCCGTTGAACATAGCCCGAAGCTGCGGCAGTGAAACATGTGACTCATCGATTATCGTTAAAAACTCCGAGTCGAAATAGTCGAGCAAACAGGCGGGAGGCTCGCCCGTCGCACGGCCAGCCAAATGGCGCGAGTAGTTCTCGATTCCGTTGCAATACCCCAGCTCCTTCAACATCTCCAGATCGAACTCCGTGCGTTGCCGCAATCGCTGAGCCTCCAGCAGCTTGCCATGACGCTCGAATTCTGCAAGCCGTTCATCCAACTCACGCGCGATGAGATCAATCGCGGCCTCGATTTTTGATTTAGGCATCACAAAGTGTTTGGCCGGCGAAATCACGGAACGCAACAAACGGACACCCGTTTTTCCGCTCACAGGATCGAGCTCTCGAATCTCCTCGACCTCATCGCCGAAAAAAGAGACGCGGACGCCGCTGTTTTCGTATGAGGGGAAAATATCAACCGTGTCGCCACGCACACGGAAGGTGCCCGGCTTTGTCTCGTAATCGTTTCGCGTATACTGGATCGCCACCAGCTGTTCCAGCATCGAATCGCGTCCCGGCTGCGCACCCGGCACGATATCGACGAGCATCTCGCGGTAGTCTTCGGGCGATCCTAAACCGTAGATACAGGAAACGGACGCCACAATGATGACATCGCGTCGTCCCAGCAAAGCATTGGTGGCCCCCAGCCGATAACGTTCGATCTCCTCGTTGACGGACGCGTCTTTCTCGATGTATGTGTCGGTCTGCGGGATATAGGCTTCCGGCTGATAATAATCGTAATAGCTGACAAAATACTCCACCGCATTATTCGGAAAAAAACCCTTCAATTCGGCGAAAAGCTGCGCGGCCAACGTCTTGTTATGCGAAATGATAAGCGTCGGACGGCCCCAGTCGCGGATCAGGTTAGCCATCGTAAAGGTTTTTCCCGAGCCCGTCACGCCTTCAAGCGTCAATCGACGAGCGCCAGACGCAAGACCCGCCACCAGCTTTCTGATGGCCTGAGGCTGATCCCCTGTAGGCTGAAAGGGAGACTCGATCATGAACGCGGCCAAGCGGTCATTCTTTTCGTCAGCGCAAGAGCCGTTCCTCATACACGAACCTCACATCCGCATTGCAGATAAGCGTGATGCACCCACCGATCCCGCACGCCCCATAACACGATTTTGATCCGTTTCAGACGCCGCCCGCGATGATGATCGCTCACGCGTAGTTGTGCATACCCGAGAAGAGGCGCGAGACATTGATCCACGTCAGCGTCAGCACCACAAAGAGCAATCCTAACCAGAGCAGGACGGCAAGCGCTTTCGGCTCACGTAAGCCATGCTTGAGCCGATAATGAAAATATCCTCCATACATAAACCAAGTGGCCAGCGACCACATCTCTTTAGGATCCCACTGCCAATAATGACCCCAGCATATCTTTCCCCACAGCGACCCCAAAAGCAACCCCAGCGTCAACAACACAAAACCCGCTACGGCGGTCTGACGCGACGCCGCCTCGGTCCGACGGATCACAAACTCAGTCGTTGACGAACGCATCAGAGGCAACGACATCAGCGCCGCGCGAGCCAACAGCACATAACCCGCCACATAGCTTGCGACGTGCGGGATAAACAGCGGGCTCTGCAGTGCAGGCGGCAGACGCCGAACCTCTTCACTAAAAACGAATCCCGCAGGAAACAGAATCAGAACCCCGAGTAACGCATCCTGAAAGTCCGTGTCAACCCCATGTTTACAACGGCTCCATTGGGACAGCGGCCAAAGCGCAGTTGCCATGCATAAAAAGAACTCGAACAGGTTCTGCATCGGCGGATGCCCCGTCTGCAAGCCGCGACAGACGAGCGAAGCGACCGCCACGATAAAGCCAACGGCCCAAAACCCGCGAGCGATCACACGCCGTTTTCCCCGCAGGGCAACAAGCGTTGCCACGAACAGCGTCAGCGTCAGATAAATCAGACCGCCCTGAAGCGTCAGCTTGACCATCATGACGGCAACTCCTTCGTGTCAAACGCCTTCAGCCGAAAAATGTTCACCGCAAAAAGAAGCACGCCGGCAAACAAAACGACAAAACCGACATAAACAAAGGGCAGCCCCGGATCGCGGATGAACTGCAACACCGTATAGTCCACAGGGCGACCAAGTTGATCCGCACTTTGGCCCCAGCTCATCTGGTAAATGTGATACCCCTGCACATACACCGGATGATTGACGCGAACATTTCTGACGTATGGAACCTTGCCCGGCTCGGTGATCGTGACGCGGCTTCGATACTCGCGCACAGGCGCATCGCGTCCGGCATCACGATCAAGCGCGTTCCGCTCATAACGTTCAACGAAGAACTTTTCCAACCGCACGGAAAAAGGCACGCGACCGACATAATTTGTGAGATATTGTCCCTGCCACAATGTATCCGACACATCGCCGTCTGCCATTGCCATGGCCCCCGTGATCGGATGTTCCGACGTCGAGGCGCGCTCCGCGTAACGGCCAATCAGCCAGCCCGCCAACACGCAGGCGCAACCGGCGTGCAACAGGACGGAGTCGAAACGCCGACGCTTCACGGCACGCATGCCATTGAAAAAAAGAAGAAAAGCAAAGATCCCCGTCAGACCAAGCATCAGGGGATGAGCCATCCATGCGCCCGAACGTTCAGGCCCAGGAAAAGCCAATGCCACGGCACCGAGCGCGCAGAACCAACACAGCCATGCGGCAACCCCTAACCCCGTCATTCTGTTGAGAATCGCGTTCAAGCCCGTTTCACCGCATCGATTTCAAGCTCCACCAGCAGATCGTCACGACAGACATCCGCTTCAATGGTAATCACCGGCAGCGACGTCAGATTATGGGCCTTGAGCCAAGACTGCCACAAGTCGATGTAAGACGCATGCTTCAGATACATCACGGCTCGCGTCGCGTCATGCCAATCCATGTCACGCGACTTCAAGATGGCTTCCACCACATCCATCGTCATCTGAATCTGCTTTTTGGCATCGCCCACATAGGCGGTTGCCCCTCCCGGCTCAATGCTGGCCGTCCCGGACACCATCAGAGTCCGACACTCAGGCGTGCCGATCTCGACCGCGCGGCTGAAAGAACTGCCGTACTCCAATGCCGCGTACTGCAAGGGCGAGGGAACCGCCTCAACCGTGATTGCCCCGAGCATCCGAGGCTTCACCGCGATCGCGCACGCCGTGATTGCCGAACCGCAAAGGTTCGAGCACCCAATTCCCGTACTCGCGGGAACCAGTCCGTCGTACACCTTGCGCGAATGGAAGAACGCGTCCCTGGCCCGGTTAAAGGGATCGTACCACTCCAAAATCTTATCCATGTACAGCCATGTGCGGGCCACGTTCGCGAAGGTCATGCCCGCGTCTTTCAGAGCATCCTCGATGCCTTCGAAAACCGCCGTTGTCTGCGCCTCGCGCGACGCCCCTAAATCAGGCGGCAAAACTCCCGTCAGCAGACAATATTCCGCAAAAGCGTCCTGATAACAGACTCCGACCGTACACCCGTGACGATGAACAAGCCGCGGCGAGCATCCGCCGACCATAAAACGCTGATAAACCGGCGGCAGTTCCTGTGCGCCGCCGCACAACCACAGCTGAGGAACAGACGTGCCTTTCGCACCCACGCCCACGTCGATCAGCTGTTCGCGGCTGCCCCACCCTGTCTGAGACAGGACATGATATCCATGCGGCACAACAGGCACTCCGTGCGGCACATCCAGAACATCCATTTCCTGTTGCCGCATCACACCGCCGTTTACAACACCCTTGGTTACCATTCGCAATCACCCCTTATTCAGCAACCGATCAGCCGCAAAGGTCCCATACGCCCGAACCTCTCAAAGCGAAAGGATATATTCGACCAAAGCGTTGATCTCATCCGGTTTCAAATCCTTGGTGACACCATGCATATCCTTCGGATTACACGTTGTCAAAACGTCCGACATCGTCGGCGCACGACCATCATACAGATAAGGCGCCGTGCGCCACACCTCCGCCAATGTCGGCGTATCAAACTCGCGTCCGGCCTCATTGCCGACGCCCAAACCCAGATCATATTTCTTGAGGTTGGTATAGAGCCGCTCATTGTTCGGGCCATCTTTGCTCGTCGGATGGCACTCCGCGCATCCGGCCTTTTTGAACAACTTGGCGCCTTTTCTTGCAGCCTTTGAAAGAGACCCGTTCACCAAATACGGACTTGGTATCGGCTTCAGCGACATCGTATACGCGTCTAGACACAACCCGTCCTCTTCCGGACGCACCACAAACTGAATGTGCGTGAACCCCGCACGGTTACAGGCCTGCAAATTGGGACGGATACCCGTGACCATCGTTGGCGGCGTCAAATGGGTGTAGACCAAGCTCTTGCTCTGCTTCGGATTTCCGATGCCGTCATTCATCAAATCCCAGTTGAGGCCGTCCACCCGCCCATCGGGGTGGCAACTCGCGCAACTCTGCCACTGTTGGAAACACGCCGCGCCATCGTTCCACAGCATCTCGCCGCGGCGCGTACGGTCCTTGCTGAGATCCACCGGAGAACCGAGCGCGATCACGCTAGGCTTGGCCATCACGTCAGACAGCTTGACCGCCGCCAACGCATCCGCGAAATAAAGCGCCGCATAGACGGTGTCGCCCGCAACCGCGACGCCGCGGGGCCCGTCGCCACCGAGTTTGATGCGGCGGCGGATCGTCACGAGAAACGACAGATCGTTCGGAACATCGGCGGCCGACTTAGTCACCTCGGTGACCTTTTCATTTTGGGCGGCCTTTTCCAATCGCGCATGCAAAGCCTCGCGATCAATCACGCTGATCTCGCGCGTGCCCGCATGAGCCACTATCAGACTCTTGCCGTCTTGCGAAACGGTCACGCCCCACGGATTCGCGGCGCCTAAATCCACATCGTCCAACAACGCCGTGTTGATGTAAGCGCCCGTTTCGCCGTTGAAAACACTCAAGCCGGCCGTGTTCATCCAGCCGCGCTCAAGTTGCGTGGTCGGCAACTGATAACGCCCGAACGTATGAGTCACATAGATATACTTTCCGTCAGGAGACGCGCCGATGCCGCGCACCCCCGTCGATCCGTTGGGTAGCAGGATGTTTTTCACCACCTGATTCGACGACGTATCGATCACGGAAACAGCAGCGGCTACGACATCATCTGTCGCACGACAGGCCGGCAGCAAGTTTGCCACAAACAACAACTTTCCTCCGGCACCCAACACTCCGGCATGCGGCTCGCGCGGCACCGACACGGTCGCCTTGACCTTCATCGTCCCGGCATCAACCGCCATCACTGCATTCCCGAAGCGGTTCAACACATATATCGTCGCGCCGTCAGGGCTGACCACAGGGGACATCGGCGTATGGCCCACATTGGTCTTCGCGGCCACAGCCCCTTGCGCATCCAGTTTCAGCAACACGCCCTTCTCAGTCCCTCCCGTCACGTAAACCGTTCCATCCGCAGCCACGGCCACGCCATGCGGATCGCATTTGAGAGGCCACGCGGTCGTCAGTTTCTCCGAGACCACATCGAATACAAGGAGTTTTCCTGCCGTATTAGCCGTCACGTACATCGTCTTGCCGCCCGGAGCAACCGCCACGCATTCAGGAGACAAATAAGTGGCCGCCCCCGCACAGAACGTCAATCCCGCAATGACAACCCCAAGCGTCCGACTCTTCACTACCTTCATTCGTAAATCCCCCCTCAATCTCACGAAACACTAGCATTTGTTCAACTAAAATTATACAGTTCGACCAACCGCCTCCGCGATCTTTCGCAATTCGCTGACGACCTGAAAAAACATCTCCGGCGTTTCGCTCTGGTCCCCATCGCACAGCGCGTGTTCAGGATGGGCATGAACCTCCATCATCACGCCATCCGCACCGCAAGCCACCGCCGCACGAGACATGGCGGGCACCAATGATGCCCGGCCCGTCCCATGGCTGGGATCAACGATCACCGGCAACCAAGTCTTTTCTTTCAACAGCGGCACCGCAGACAAATCCAATGTGAAGCGTGTAGCGGTCTCGAACGTCCGGATGCCTCGTTCGCACAAAACGACCCGTCTCGATCCCGCGTTGAGCACGTATTCGGCGGCATACAGAAATTCCTGAATCGTGGCGCTCATGCCGCGTTTTAGCAGGACAGGTTTTCCGCTGGCCCCCGCAGAACGCAACAGGACCGAGTTGTGCATGTTCCGAGAACCGATCTGGATCATGTCCGCCACCGCCGCAACGGCCGGAAGCTGCGACGATTCCAAAACCTCAGTCACCACCGGCAGCCCTGTCCGCTCGCGAGCCTCGGCGAGAATTTCCAACCCCGCTTCGCATAGTCCTTGAAACGCATAGGGCGAGGAACGCGGCTTGAAAGCCCCGCCCCGCAACATAGATGCGCCTGCCTCTTTCACGGCGCATGCGATCTCGAGCATCTGATCACGGCTCTCGACCGTACAAGGTCCGGCAATCAGGACGAGCCGTGCGCCGCCAAACGCAACGCTGCCGACATCGATCTGTCCGCACCCGGCCCCCTCACTATTTTTATCCACTATCATGGGTATTAAGAATCCGCATGACGCCCTAACATCTGCTTCGCAAACCCTTGCCCCGGTCACGCGATAACAGGAATGTACTAAGACTTCAGTGTCATCAGTATATCGAAATCAAAGCGGCTCGCGCAAGCATCGAACACGAAACATCAAGCTCAAACGGAAAACGTCCCGCAAGGCAAGATGCACTTGACTTTCCGCTGCCACTCACTTAAACAATCAACATGAACTTAAGACCTTTTTTGTCCTCTCTCTGTTCACGGTCTGTCATACAGCCACAGCATCGCCGATCGTCAACAGCCCAGCGGGCACGGTCAGCTTCAGCTCCGATACGGGTGCCATAACCGCCGTGACGCCCAAGGGCGCTCCTTCTTCCGTTTGGCAAAGCGGCGAAAACGGACTCTGGTCGGCCCAGTTCGAGGACAACACCCTTCTGAGCGCATCCGGCTTCCACGCGACAAACACGCTCTTCCGCTTCTCTTGGAAAAACGGGCCCGGCAAAGACACGTTAACCATGACATACACCTCCGCGGCCCTCGTCGTGCAAGTCATCGTACGCCCGCGTTCAGACGGTATCGAACTCATCGCCGAAGCGACGCCTTCCTCTCAGGCGCTGTTGCGTATCGACCTCCCGGGACGACTGCGTTTTCCGCCAGCCTCGGTCACGCGCCTCATTTTTCCACACAACGGCAACACCGGTCTCGGCGCGGCTTTCAACCGGCGTTTTTTCGAACCGCAACCCGTCGATCGCCCTTCCGGCTGGGAATCCGTCCCGTGCGGTCCCAAAGGCTATCAGACACTCTATGGCGCACCTCTCGTCCAACGCGACGTCAACGAGCCCGCGGTGGCCCTCACCGTGACCGACGAGGGAAAACGCTGGCTTCCGTCCTCTGTTGTAACGCGTGTAAACGCAACCCAAGTCACCGTTAACCGTGCTCCTGCACGTACTCAAGCTGATCTCGTTATCGCCGATTCCGCCCATGGCCCCTATCTTTCCGCAAATCGCCTCGGCGGCACAACCGGGGGGGGCTTTGGCGCATCGGCGGAGGCGTCGGTGAAAATGACGCCGAGACCGCGCTGACCCTCGTCTCCGCCGTCATCGAAAAGCTCGCGGCCTCTGCCGCCGCTCCTCGTGTCCGCATCGGCTTCGTTCACCTATTCAACGGCCCCAAACTCGGCAACTGGTGCGCGATAGCGATCGACGACTGGCACAAGCGCCTCACGGCCATCGCCGCCCGTTCCCGCGTTACGCTGGTCGACCTTGACTCCCCGCAGGCTATGCTTGATGCCGCGGCCGGCCACGATTTTCTCTGCATCCTCAACCCTTATGGCGAAGCCATTCCAACATCCCGCGAGGGAAACCTCGGCTCCGTCCTCGAATCGGTCCGCAACTATGTCAAAGGAGGAGGAAACTGGTTTGAGGTCGGCGGCTACTCCTTTTACCAAACATTCCGTCCACTGCGTTTTCTCTCCTACAGCCTTTCATACCCTGTCGCTTTCTCTGACTTCATGCATCTCGAATCTGAAACCGGGATCGCCGCACTCTATCGCGTCCAGCCCCGCACCGTCAAAAAGCCTTGGGACGCAGCGAATGACCCCGCTGAAATTTTCGTGCCAGGGGCGCTGGCCTGCGGCGGTGACGAACGCGGCGGTTATTGCGACCACGCTTTCAGCACCTACGTCCACCCCGGCAAAACATGGCGCGCGCCGGCCGTCCGCATGACCCTCGGCACGTCCGTTTACGAAGACCTCGCACGCTACTGTACCGCCAACGGACTCACGCGTCCGCTCTCCGAAAAGATTGCGCCCGAAACCCTCGCCCGCCTCAAACAGTCCGTCCTGCTTTTTTTGGGAGGCACCTGTCGCGAGAAGACCGCCGCGCTCGACAAACTGCCTGTGCCAACCCTCATCCACTTCTCCGATTATCTCAAAGGCGGTTTTGACAAGGAGTATCCGGATCACCTGCCTGTCCGCCCCGACTTCGGCACGCCCGAGGAGTTCAAGACCTTTTTCGACCGTGCCCACACGCTCGGCCATCTGATCAGTCCCTACACCAATCCCACTTGGTGGTGCGACCACCCGAAAGGTCCGACCTTCGAACGCGAGGGCGAAGCGCCTCTGCTCAAAGAACTTAACGGCAAAGCGCATTACGAGCGTTACTCCAAAAACGACGGCTGGACCATCACCCTCTGGCATCCCGCCGTGCAGACCGCCAACCGCGTCACCGTTCGGCAGTTCACGCAAGACTACCCCGTAGACGTGCTTTTCCAGGACCAGTGCGGCGCGCGCGGCTGGCGCTACGATACCAATCCGGCCTCTCCTACGCCCTACGCCTACAGCGAAGGCATGCTCGCCATGAACGACGAGGATAGCCGCATCGTGCCGCTCGGCACAGAGAACGGGTGGGACCGTGTCGCCCATTATCAGACGTTGCTTTGCGGTCTAAGTTGGGGGATCGTCCCCACCGAACACCATCCCGTCTGGGTGCGTCTCTTCAAAGCGAACTACCCGCCCGAAACATGGGATATTTTTCCGCTCGCGCTTGCTGTCATGCACGACAAAACCATCTTCATGCACCACGACCTTGGGCAATTCGTCACCAATGACCAAGTCCTTTCTTGGACGCTCGGCCTCGGCTACAGTCTCAGTTACCGCGGGCAGACATCTGCTTTCTCGCAGGATACACCTCGCGAATGGCTCGCATGGCTCGATCGGCTCCAGAAGTCCGTCTGCGCCCGCTATATCGGTGAACCGCTTCGCGACTTCAGTCATGACCGCACACCGCTCTTCGCGACCGGCGGCGATCCCCGCCGTGCAACGGACGACGGCGTCATCCGTGCCGCCTACGGCAACGTTCACCTACTCAGCAACCTCGGCGATGTTCCTCGCATGCTCCAAGGACACAATCTTCCGCCCTATGGGTTCCGTGCCGACGCTCCCGGCATGACCGCAGGCATGACGCCTGACGGCGACGGTTACGTCACGGAAACATCCAAAGGCAAAACCGAACTCTGGATTTACGCGCGGTCGCAGTCTTCCGTCTCTGTTCCCATTCCTCTCGATGGTCGCGTAACCGTGACGATGGACAATGGTTCGGCATCCGGCATGCAACGCGCAGCGCACAAAAAAACAACCCGCCTCGTGCAATCTACAGCCCGCAGTCTCTCCCTCTCGCTCCCGCAACGAGGAACGATTCAACGCTTTGCGCCGCCCGCGCCCATCGAATCTCTCGCCCCACGCGACTGGTCCGGAACAAAACCCTCGATCGGCGTCATCGATCTGGGGACAGGGATCGCGCCCGCGCTCACCTCCGTCACGCCCGCCGCGTGGCGGTCCGCTTTCGAAGCCTCTGCGCTCGTCAGGCAGCATGGTCTAACCGTTAAACCGCTCTCAACCTATGAGGCGATCACCACCGCGCTCAAAGCGGGTCCTCAGGCTTATTTTGCCATCATCAATCCCTATGGCGAACTTTTCCCTGCGGCCGGTCCGGGCCGCTGGCGCGAAACGGTCGACACGGTACGCACCTATGTCAACAACGGCGGTTCGTGGTGGGAAACAGCAGCCTTCTCCTTTTTCCGTTCTGCTTAT
>CAZTDL010000041.1:0-14368 GCA_964612775.1 uncultured Lentisphaeraceae bacterium | reverse complement strand
TGTTCAGAACCTGCGCGCGCACGGACAGATCCAGCGCGCTGACCGCCTCGTCGCAAATCAAGAGCTCCGGCCCGAGCGCAAGGGCTCTGGCAATGCAGATGCGCTGGCGCTGGCCGCCGGAAAAGGCGTGCGGATAACGGTCGAGGATATCGCGGGGCAGGCCGACATCGGAAAGCAGCCGCACGGCGGCATCTCTGCGCCCTTCGCGTGTGATGAGCCCCTGCACGAGCATGGCCTCTGTGAGCAGGTCGAGCACCGTATGACGCGGGTTGAGCGAGGCGTGCGGGTCTTGAAAGACCACCTGCGTTGTACGGCGATAGGCGCGAAGGGCGTTGCCGCGCAAGGAGAGCACGTCTTGGCCGTTCAGGAAGATCGAGCCTTCAAGCGGCTTTTCAAGACGCAACACGGTCCGTGCAAGCGTGGATTTTCCGCAGCCGGATTCGCCGACAATGCCGAACGTTTCTCCGCGCCGCACCGTCAGGTCGACACCGTCTACGGCGCGCACATGGCCGACGGTGCGGGCAAACACGCCCTTTTTGATGGGGTACCACGTTTTCAGGCCGCGGATTTCGAGAAGTGCTGTGGCGGGTTCAGACATGCGTTTTTTATATCATAAATGGGTAAAATGGGAACAGCCTAAGATTGTGATATCATGTTTTCTGCCGTAGCCAAACCTCCAATCGTCCGGCGGCCGCCATGGCATGCAGGTCGCCCTTTCGGGCCGCGTAATAGAGGATGCATCGGAGCACTTCGCGATAGTTGACCTCTTTCGCTTTGCCCTGCCAGATTTCTTTTCCGAGACCGCTCCGCGTGTTGCCGGAAGCGTCAACGCTTCCGTCGCTTCGAATGCGGTCGACCACCCACAGGGCGGCTTTGTCTGCGACCGTTTCAAGCGTCGGATCGGGAAAAAACAGCACCCAGACCTGCAAGAGCCAGCCTGAAACCGCTTGGTAACTCGAGTCATGGCCTCCCTTTTCCAGAAATACGCCGTCCTCGGCGCGGTAGAGCCTCTGCGCCGATTCGACAAATGAACGTCCGAGACGTGTCAGCGATTCGTCTTTGCACAAAAGGCCGGATGTCCCGTAGGCCAGCGCATCGAAGAAAAGCCGATTGGGTGTTCGGGCATCTCCCGTTTTCAGGCGTTCCTGATTTTTCGGCAGCGCCAACCATATCGCCGCGCGGTGTATTTTGGGAATCAGTTCCAGCACGTGCGCATGATAGGCGGCACCGGCTTCGCTTTCTTCAAGAACGAGAAGGGCCTGATTCAATTCGCATAGCCAGAAAGCGACGCCGCTCGGCGTTTTGTCGCCGCCGAAGTGTCCGCTGGCGTCCTGATGAGAAAAAACGACATCGATCCCCCGGAATGCGTCGTCGATGCTTTTTTTTGTCGCCGTAGGCCGCACCGGAAATAAGGAGGCGCGCGGCGTCGCGCTGAAACGCCGGAGAGCGGTAGCCGCCTCGGTTGTGGCCGATGAGCCCGTCTGCCGCCGGTTCACTTCCTCCGGCGAGTTTAAATGAATCATAGGGAATGGTTTTAAGGATGGCCAAATGGCGGGCGGCCACACCGGCCCGAATGTTCCCGTTAAGAAAAACAATCGCGGTCAACAGGAGGGGGGGTAAGTTTCATTTGATACTCCTCTCAATGCGTATGAATCGTGTCCGCCTATCCGGCCGGAACGGGATCGCCGCCCGCAACGCGCTAATCCGTTTGGTTTCCGTCGTGAGCCGTAACCCGATCGGGCCGTCTTTTCTGTCGTGCATGTCGCGCCGCAAGTTTCTCTGCCTGAACGGGGCCTCAAAAGGCTTGTGCGCGTGTCGTGCGCGGTGTTAGATCAGTCGCGCCCCGCCATCGATGACGGTGATGGTGCCCGTTATATAGGCGTTTGTCATCAACGAAAGGTAGGCCATGGCCACTTCATGCACAGAGGCAACTCTCCCTGCGGGGAAATGATCGGCGTAGGTTTGGATTTCTTTTGGTTTAGGTTCTACAAAACCGGGGCTGACAACGTTAACCCGCAGGGGTGCAAGTTCCACGGCCAAGACCCGGCCTAAAGTCTCAATGGCACCGTTGACAAGCGCCATGGTGGAGGCCCCTTTGTAAATCTTCTCCCCTGCAATACCGCTTGTAAGAATGATGCTGCCGTGTTCCCTGATATGGCGCTGGGCCACCTGAATCAGGCGGTAGGGGCCCCATAGTTTTGTGTCAAAAACGGTTTTTGCCTGGCAAATTTCCGTTTGCAGAAACGGCGACGGCGTTAAGTCGGGCCTGACGGTGATGACTAGATGATCAATCGGGCCTACCGATTTGAACAGCTCGATGCAGTCTTCACTCGACGTGATGTCAAAGGCGTGTGTTTCAATGGCAGCGTCAGAAGCCTGTGCCCAACAGTCGCTGTTTTCACGCGCATGGCGCGAGGCGATCACAACGTGCGCGCCGTTTTTACCGGCCAATTCGGCCACGGCACGGCCGATTCCCGAGCTGCCGCCGACGATCAATACGATCTGGTTCTCAAGCATACGTTTCGTTGTCATGATAATTTTCCCGCATTATCTGTATGCGTTGCTTCATCCAAGTTCAAAGGTCGTGACTCCAAAAAGTCGTTCTCCGGGTAAGACCGGAAAACGGCCCGTATACATTCTTGCGGTCTCAAAAACCCGTTTCATGTTGTGTCTTTTTGTCAGCGTAATAGCCTCGTGATTGGTTTCAGGGACATCCAGAAAAAATGATTTTCCCGGCGGAACAATATCTTTTAAAGCAATGAAAAGCGCTTCTGCCGCTTCGCTGCTATCGGCAAATAACGGCCCGATTTTGTATCCTGTGCGGCATGTCCGGACCATCCCATAACCGGATAACTTTCTGTCTTGAGCAATGCCAAGCGCAACGCTCTCAGGCTGTTTAAGCCAAGCGTGGAGAAAACGGGACCGTGTGTCTGGGAAAAAGGGCCGGTCGTATTCTTCAACAACCGCAAAAGGGAACTGAGACAACGGGACGATATCGGGGTTTGAGGCTGTCGAACCGTCGCGTATGCCCTCGTAGCGGATGTTTCGATAAGCGAGCTTAAATCCTGACTTTCGATAGTTTGTCTGCTGGGCGAGAACACCATCTAGGCCGATGTTCCGTCCGGCGAGACGTTTTAGTCCGGCGTTCCATATCTGAAGTCCATAGCCTTGCCCGCGATAGGCGGGGTGAACAATATAAAACCCGAGAAACCCGAATGTGTTGCCATAGGCCACAGCCGAAAGGGTCGCGATCGGTTTTTGATTGAGTTCCCCAATCAGAAAACCTTCCGGGTCTGCCGCATAAAAACTGTCGGCATCATGCACCCCCGGATTCCATCCTTCGACGGCCGCCCAATCAACGGCAATGCTCATTTCATCGCGAGACATGGTTCTGATCGTGAAATTTGATGACGCCATCTTTTCCCCCTGAGGTGTCGCGCGCCCGTCGATCCTGATGTTTCGTCTGCGGCGAATGAAACGCTGTCACTGTTCCGGCGCGCCTTTCCACCGCAAGAAACTATCGGATCCGTCCGTGTAAACCGCGCATTTTTCAATGTTGCAATAGTTGCCGCCCATGGCTTCCGTTGCCCGCATAACCGATGACTGAAGCGATACGCCGCGACCATCGCCCTCGTCCATCCAGAACAGATAGGGCGTGACGTGTCCGCGTTCAGCGGTATAGAGCCGCTCGTTATAATAGGATCCGCAGCCGCTCAATTTACACTGTATCCCTTTGCGTCGCAGACGGACGCAGATCTGAAACGTATCCGCGTAGCTATCAGAGATGATGCAGGTGTTCCAAAGATCAAAGCATATGGAGTCTTTGATGATCGCGGGCTTATAGGTCCATGCGTGAATGCGCTCGTAAAAGTTAAACCCGCGATTGATGATCGCCGTCTTACAGTCAATGATCACGATATCTGAAAAATGACAGTCCGAAGTGGCGATGTCGATGCCTGCGGCGTTTTCGGCGGCCTCTTTAGTAATGTCATCCGGTGCCGCACCGTTAAAATGGGAATTCTGGACGAAGATCTCATAACCGCGTGTGATCTTCAAGGCCGTAGTCAAGGGCCGTCCGATGATTAGGTTGTCGATTCGCATTTTGCGTGCGTTTACGATACAGAGGCCCGTGTCGGCCATCAGGTTTCCGTCGATGCGGAGATTGCGTAAGAGGGTGTAGTACTGCGGCGTCTCGTATCGGACGACGGCCGGTATCCGTGCTGCAGCCCGGATTTCAGCGAGATTGAAATCGGCATTCAGCATGCCGCGTATTTCAATGGGGGCGGTGACCATATAGATCGCTGACATGGGCGAAGTCAATGTGGTTTTCTTCGTGATCGCGGCATCCACGGCTGCTTGAAGCGCCTTCGTGTCGTCGGTTTTTCCGTCACCTGCGGCTCCGAACTCAAACGGTGTGATCTGCATGCGAGGGCGTGTCTGTTTGTCGCTCTCCGCATGCGAAGACGATTCTTCCCGTTTTTCGCCGCCGGAAAGCGTGAAAGGGAATGTGCCGACGATACCGATCATCATCATTACAAATAAAGATGGTAAGTTCATTTTATTGTTTGTCCTTTGAAATCATGCCCCATGTGGCCGTCGCGGAAAGGCATCCGTCTCGTACAGCTGATTGTGATACACGGTATCCGATTTCAAGCCCCTGTTCCAGTCCGTTTTTCGTTGCTTGCCGATATCGTCAACGGCATTAATGGGTCGCGCGGTTGGACGGAGGTTAAAGAAACAAGCTTCAGCATCGTATTCCTGTTCCGCGTGGTTGCGGTGACCCTGAGCTTTCGCTCGAAAAAGTTGTTGTTGAACTTGGAGTCACTGTGCTTTGTCGCGTAAAGCGTATATATCGTTTTGTTCGCATACTGTACACGGTCAGGAGCGAAATCGGCCGTTAGAAACTGTTGCAGGAGTTTCTTGTCGGGCTCAACGGCCAGCATCGAAAAGCAGAGTCTCGCGCCATCCTTGTTTCCGAATGGATTCCGTTTCAAAATGTTCGCGAACTGTTGCGGCGTTCTCGACAGGACGGCGATGTTGCCGCCAAAGGTGTTGCGAATGACATCATGCACGAGCTTTTCAATCCCGAGGTGAGGCAGATCGGATTCTGCGATAACATTACCGCTTTGAATATACGTCCGCACACCCTGTAGACCGGCCTTGGCAAGCGCTGCCCGCAGCGGCGCCATCGGCACTTTATTTCTTCCTGTAGGCGTAACGCCCCGCAATAAGATGATGAAAGTTCTCATGCTGCCTTGTAGACGCCACGCGTTCGAGATGAACCGTCTGACGCGCAGCGACTCAGATTAGCTCCATCGCCTCATAATATGCCGCTTGCGTCCGAACGCGAACAGATTTTCCTGATATCGCTCCTTGAAACTCTGATGAATAAAGAAGCAATCCAGATAAGGTATCTCTTTTATCAGAAGATAGCCGTTAATTTTCAATTTGTCGCGCAATTGCTCGGAGGGGCGTTCGATCGTTATGCAGTTGAAGGTGTAATCCGAAAAAGGAAAATCCAGCAAAGCCCGATCTTCAGCTCCCTCAATATCAATGCTGAGGTAATCAATCACATGCGGCGCGTCATGTTCCTCAAGTATCTTGTCGAGTCGTGTTGCGCTTACGTCCGCCGTTTTAAACGTTTTTTCCTTGTTATCGCAATCGTCTGAGATGATTCCGCCCATTACTCCGCGCAGGGCGAACGGAACAACACCATCCGTATTGTCGACGCAGGTGTTGATGCAGGTGCATGATCGGTTTTTCTGCAGCGCCGAAAAAGAGATGGGGTTTGCTTCGATGCAGATGCCTTTCCAATGATATCGTGTTTCCAGAATGAAAGTGTTGCTCAGGAAAACGCCGTCATGGGCCCCTATATCCAGAAAGAAAAGATGAGTTGCCTCATTATATACTTCTCCGTATACCCAGTAATCTTGTCCCGCTTGGGACATGGATACAGAGGATATCTGGTTCATGCGTATGGAATGGAGGTCTCGCTTTCTCAGGTAGTCATCAATGAATTTTGGAACGATGCGTCTTGCGATCATTTTGCGTTTCATAAGCATTTTCCAACTGATGTCAGCGATCATAAAAAAGCGCTGTCGCTTCGACGGCCGAAGTCGTTTGAGTGGCCTCGGTCGCTAATTCGTCTGCGCTATCCTGCTGCTGCGCTGCGGGCCATCATGCGTTTTCGATGGAATCGTCATGCATGATACGCTCTCTGCAATCCGACGGAAGGATCAACGAAGCATGTTGAAAGGTTAGCACAGAATGTGCCGCCGTCCAACCCGTTTCAGAACCTCTCTATGCTTGCTATGGGTTCTCTCATATCGGCGGCTAAACGGCGTCTGCAGGTAACTGCGTCGACGCGCTACGAAGGTATAAATGCCGCGAAGAGCGGATCCGTGACGCGTTCGGCGTCATGGCCGCTGCCGGATACGCCCTGTGCCGACGATATGTTTCTCCACGGATTCGGGATTGCCGCGATAGGTGAGTGAACCTGCGCCGGTGATGGACACTTTGAGCGTGCCGCTGACGGTCACATCGGCGTCTGAAGCGCCGACCAGTGATAACGTGACATTTTGAGTCTGGAGAGAAGTTGACTTAAGTTTACTTGCCCCTGTCAGGGCTGCCTGCAGATTCGTTACAATGCCTTCAACACAGATGTCTGAGGCTCCGTTTGATTCAAGTTTCAAATCCGGAGCCGAAATCCGACGGATCTTCAAACTGTTGCCTCCATTCAGTTGCACGTCCGTTAGAGATGCGCTTGAGAGCGTTATCGTGACGTTTTCTGACGGGGCCAATTTTTCCGTCGAGCCGATTTTTAGCGTGTGATCACTGACGGAGGTTTTGATCAAAGGCAGAAGGTTCTGGTCGGCTGAAAGGTTGAGTACGGGTTTGCCGCAGGACCAATGAAACTGATAAGCGCCCTCGACGACAATCTGAGAAAAATCGTCTGTCGGGCGTTTTTCGGTTGTGACCACACCGTCGCCTTGAACACCGGAACGAGAGCAGCCGGTCACGATGATGACGGCCGCAACGAACGGACCCCATCGCTTGTTCATCATTCTGATAATCCTTTTCTCTTTAGGATAGGGTCGGGATTGCATCGCGCGTCATCCATGGGCAGGGCATCGAAACGTTCTTGCCTGCGTTTCTTCCCGCGTCTCCAAATCATAACACCGTTAAGGTCATGTATGGAACCGACAAACGTTTTTTTTGTTCAACCGGGTACCCGGCCGAAAAGCGGATTTGATTTGGAGCCGCCCTGCGTGCCGATCGCAGGGCCGATGACTGCGGGCGATGACCTTAATGACGGTTTCGGAAAACGAAAGAAAGGGTTTGACTCTTTACAGACGCGCCTCATAATACGTTTCAATTCATACTGTTAAAAGGGGATGGAAAATCATGAAAACAATCGCGTGTTCACGTCGTGGCTTTGTAAAAAAATCTGCTGCGGCCGTTTCGCTGTTTACATTGGTGCCTCGGCATGTGATCGCCGGAAGTGGACTGATTTCACCCAACGAGAAGATCCGCGTTGCAGCTATCGGTTGCGCCGGTCGTCCGGTGGCGAATATCACGGGATTGGCGGACTGCGGGGCAGAGATTGTCGGTTTGTGCGATGTGGACACGCGGCGCACGGGCAAGATGTGTGAGAAATTCAAAACCGCGAAATTCTTTAAGGATTACCGCGAGATGCTCGATAAGCTGGATGACCGGACCGATGCCGTGACGATCGGGACGCCGGATCACTGGCACGCCTCGATGGCGATCGGGTGTATCAGGCGTGGAAAACATGTTCAGTGCGAGAAACCGTTGGCGCAAAGTTTTGGCGAGGTTGACCTCATGGTCAAGGCTGCGAAGGAGTCGAAGGTCGTTACGCAGGCCATGAACCAAGGGCATGCTTTTGATACGATCCGCAACTTCCGAGAGTGGGTCGAAGCGGGTCTGATCGGGCAGGTCAAGGAGGCGCATTTTTGGGCTTCGGCCGTTTATAACTATATGGATAATCTGGATGAACTGAAGCGGAATTATCCGATTCCTCCCGAGTTGGATTGGGAACGTTGGCAAGGGCCGGTCATGCCGCGTCGGGCGTATTGTCCGCGATATTTGCCGGGCGTCTGGCGTTTCTGGACGGATTACGGGTGCAGCACCTTGGGCGATTGGGCGTGTCATTTGATGGATCCTGTTTTTTGGACGTTGGATCTTGGCCTGCCAAGTGCGGTACAGGTGGACAATATCGGCGAGTGGGATCCTGCCAAGCACGGTGCGACATTCCCCAAAGGGGATCGGTTCACGCTGGAGTTTCCGGCCAAGGAGGGGCGCGGACCCGTGAAGATTGTCTGGTACGATGGCCAAGAGGCGAAGCATGTGCCGTGCCCGAAGGAGTATGGCGATCCCGCGGACTTCCCGCCGCATGCGCCTCGTAAAAAGGGCGTGATGCCGGAGGGCGGCATGATCTATGGCGACAAGGGCATTATCCAATATGGGTCACATGGCGCGAAGGATCTGCGCCTGTTGCCAGAAACGAAAATGACTGAAATGAAAGCCGCCAATGGGTTTCCCGCCCAGCGTTATCCGCGCGTTCCGGACGGATCGCCGTACAAGGAGTGGCTCGGCGCGATCCGCAACGGCACAAAGGTCGGGTCCGACTTCGCATATGCGGGCAACATCACGCAGGCCGCGCTGATCGCTTTGGCGGCCTTGTTTGATCCCGGAAAACGGCTGGAATGGGATGCCGAGAAGCGCGCATTCAAAAACAGCGCGGCCGCGAATGCGCGTCTGCGCGTGAAGCGGATGTCGGGCTACGGAGTTGGAGATTGTAAGGGCATCGTGCTGCCGGCTCGAAAGGCGGGCTTCCTTCTTCAGGATAGAAAACGTGTGGAGGTCTTGTGAAAGAAACGTCCGTCTGTGCGCTCCGACAGGGCCTTGCCGCCGGTGTTTTGTTTGCGTGTTTTCAATCGTGTTGGGCCGGCGCGTCAACCGGGCTGGAAAACGTTGGGCCTCGACTGTCTGACGCGCAATTCTTTGCGATGGTCGATTTGGACCGTCCCGATCTGATTGCCGTGAAAGAGGCTGTCGCAACGTCGGACTGGACGGCGGCGAAGCACGCGTTCGCGGAACGTATGCGTCGCCGCACGACACCGACATGGACGTTTGATCCGTATCGCGTGGGCAAAGCGAGAAAGACGCGCGTGAAAGGCGCGGAGAACGCGCTCAAGCACCAGCTGTCGAGCATCGGTATCGCGTGGCAGTTCGGCGAGACGATCGATTGGTCGTTCAATCCCACAACGCAGAAAGATTCGAAATGGCCGGCCAATCACGAGTGGACCTGGCAACTCAGTCGGCATCCGATGTGGATTGATTTGGGACGTGCTTTTTATGAGACTGGCGACGAGGCGTATGCGGCGGAGTTTGTGAAGCAACTGAAGAGCTGGACACACGATTGTCCCGTTCCTGTGGCGAAGGCGGACAATCGGGCCTTCTCTCGCTGGCGTACGATCGAGGCGGGTATCCGAAGTGGGACGGTGTGGCCGGAGGTGTATCACCGGTTCTTGGCCGCAAAAGCTTTCGACGACGATGCGCTTGTCCTGTTTTTAAAAAGCTATGCGGAACATGCGCAGTACCTGATGTCTTTCCATACCGGCGGTAACTGGCTGACGATGGAGGCGAACGGACTGTATCATGCGGGTGCGCTTTTCCCCGAGTTTAGGGACTCGAAACTGTGGCGCGATACGGCTCTGACCCGTTTGACTCAGGAACTTGACATTCAGGTCTATCCTGACGGTGCGCAGGTCGAACTGGCCCCCGGTTATCATGGCGTGTCGGTTCAAAACTTTCTTGGCCCGGTCAACTTGGTGCCGTTGACCGGTTGCGAGGTGCCGAAGGCGTACACGGCGAAAATGGAGAAAATGTTCGACTACTTCCTGTACTCGATGCAGCCTACCCGGCGTACCCCGGCGTTGAATGATTCCGGCGCGGGCCGTGTGGAAGGCTGGATGGCGACGGGGGCCACGCTGTTTCCCCGCCGCGAGGATTTCCGCTGGATCGCGACCAAGGGGAAAGCGGGGACACCCCCTGCGCAGGTGTCGTATCGGTTTCCCTATGCAGGACAGTGTTTCATGCGGAGCGGTTGGGATACCAACGCGCTCTGGCTCTGCATGGAAGTCGGGCCTTTCGGGTTCGGGCACCAGCACGAAGACAAGTTGGGCGTGACCCTGACGGCCTTCGGCAAATCGCTGCTGATCGAGGGGGGGGTCTACACGTATGATGCGAGCGCGTGGCGTCGCTATGTGCTGAGCGGACGGGCGCACAATATCGTGTTCGTTGACGGGCTCGACCAAGGCCGCCGTAAATCGCCCCGAGAGACCTATGTCATCAAGACGCCTTTGCCTCACGTGTGGGAAAGCAATGCGGCGTTCGATCACGCGGCTGCGGTTTACGATGAGGGTTGGGGTCCTCAAGCCTTGCGGCTGGCCACGCATACGCGGCATGCGTTCTTTGTGAAGCCCGATCTCTTTGTGATCGTCGACGAGTTGTCGCCGAATGATGATCAGCCGCATACCTACGAGGCTTTTTTCCATCTCGATGCGGAGGATGCGAAAGCGGAAGGACTTCGGGTTTTTACGCAGGGGCCCGGTCCGTCCCTGACGCTGGCGGCGTTCGGACCGGACGGCGTAGAGATCGTCAAGGGTCAGACTGAACCGGTCGTTCAAGGGTGGGTGCCGGATTCATCGGCCGGTTACGGCGGCGTGCGCCCGATTCCCACCGCGATCTACAGGAAGAGGGCGGCGGGCAAGACGACCTTGCTGTATGCGCTGTGTCCGGGCGCGGGGGCTGCCGCGTGCCCGGTGAAGGGATTGCGTTTGGCCGATGACACGCTCACTGTGACGCGATCGGATGGCACCGTGAACGCCGTCCGGTTCTCTCGCGCAATGTCGAAATAGCGTTTTTTAGAGCGTTCGCATTGGGTCGCTTTAGCCGGTCTGACGCGCGTGGAAAAAGCTGTCGATCCCAATCAGATAGTGTAAAAAGGAGCGGGTGATTCTTATGAACGACAGAAGACTTGGTCATGCGGGTGGCTCCGATCTGCAACGGGTTCTGCTGTCGCACCATTACCACGCGCCGCAGGAACGGCAAAACATTCTGCAGTGGACAAAAACGACGCGAAGCGTTTTTGACAGAACCTTGTCCGATTCCCGCGGCAAACTCGTTTCAGACGGTCTCTACAATTTCATCATCGGCCTGGTGCTCTGCTGGGGCTTTGCGGCGAATTGGTTGATTGTGACCTGCGTTTCATATCAAGCGCTGATCGATATTGGCCCCATCCTTTTTCTTGCGGGTTACTTCGTGTCCTGTCTGTTGGGCGTTTATTTCTTTGTCTCATCGGAAAGGCCGTTCGTCAGTTTCATCGGATACAATCTGGTTGTCGTGCCGTTCGGCCTTATCGTGAACATGGCCGTTCGCCGCTATGATCCGACACTGGTCGTTCAGACCATGCGGGTCACGGGACTGGTGACGGCCTCCATGATGTTGATCGGTTCTCTGATCCCTGCCCTTTTTCAGAGGATCGAGTCTGCGCTGACCGTGTCCTTGTTGGCCGTCGTTCTTTGGGAATTGATAGAAAGTTTCTTTTTTCACATCCATCATGGCGCGATTGACTGGATGGCGGTTGTGATCTTTTGCGGCTATATCGGCGTGGATTGGGGACGTGCGAACAGGATTCCCTGTACTGTGGATAACGCGATCGACAGTGCGGCTGCGCTCTACATGGATGTCATCAACCTGTTTTTGAGGATCCTCAGAATTCTTGGCCGCAGAAAGTAACTGTCGCCGTTTTTAAACGCGAAAGCCGTTTATTCCTGCCCGAAAGCGTTCGTTTCGCGGTGGCCTTGCGTTTCGAGAATCACCGGGTTGGTGAGTTCTCCGATGCCATCGATGGCGACTGTTACGGTGTCGCCGGGGGCGAGGTAAACGGGCGGCGTTCGCGCGAAACCTGCGCCGGGGGGCGTGCCTGTGAAAATGGCGGTGCCCGTCGGCAACGTTGTGCTGCCGCTTAAGAAAACGATCAGGTCAATCACGCTGAAAATGTGGTCAGAAGTGTTCGAGCACTGGCGCGTTTCGCCGTTCACCATGGCCTTTAACGCGAGATCCTGCGGGTTGGGAATTTCATCCTTGGTAACGATGCATGGCCCCAGCGGCGCGAAGGTGTCGAACGACTTGCCGCGGCACCACTGGTTGCCGCCGAAATTTTTCTGCCAGTCGCGCGCTGTGACGTCGTTACCGCAGGTGTAACCGAATACGTGCTCCAACGCGTTTTCGCGCGAGGCGTTCTTACAGGTTTTTCCGAGGATGACCACCAATTCGGCCTCGTAGTCCACTTGGGTGCTCGGCAGATGCGTGGGGATGATGATCGGATCGCCTGGGTTTTGTATGCCCCAAGGATTTTTCATGAAAAGCACCGGATATTCGGGGATGGGCTGCTTGGTTTCATGCGCGTGCTCTCGAAAGTTGAGTCCGATGGCGAGGATTACGGGCGGCTGGAGCGGCGCCAGCAGTTTGGCCACCCTTATGCGGCGGCCGGTCGTATGCCATGTGCCGAAAAGGTCGCCGTCGATGGGTTCTGCGTAACCATCGTCGTGAAGAATGCCGATTAAAGGGACTGTGGATGTGTCGGTGAGGAAGCGTATGAATTTCATGAGATTGGAATGTTGAAAGGGTGGCGTGGTGTGTGAACGTTTTGAATAACGGGCATTAAAAATGGGGGTTCATTAAAAGGAGACGATTTTGAGCGTGTAGGGCGTGTCCCCGATCGCTGACAGACGGGCGGCCATACCGTGTGTCGCGAAGAGGGTCAGCCTGTCCGGCGTGTCCGGAATCCAGAGCGCCTCGCACCCGGGATGATTCCTAAGCAATTCGACACCTTTTTGCGGGCCGAGAATGAAAAGGGTGGTGGAGAGTGCGTCGGCTGTCATGGCGTCGGGGGCGATGACGGTGGTTCCGGCTATGCCGGTGACAGGATGCCCGGTATGACCGTCCATAATGTGGGCATAGCGAATCCCTGCGATTTCAACGAAACGCTCGTAGTTTCCCGATGTGGCAACCGCTTCGCCGTCACGCATGAGGAACATGCCGATGATCGCGTTTTCGGCAAAGGGATTCCGGACGCCGGTGCGCCAGCCGCCGCGGCCGGGTGCGGCTTCGCCGATGGCTCGCAGGTTGCCTCCGAGATCAATGAGCAGGTTGGTGTGATTGGCCGCCTTTAGCCGCGTCCATGCGAGATCGACCGCGTAACCTTTGGCAATGGCGCCAAGGTCCAGTTGCATGCCTGCGTCACGCAGTTGGACGGTGGCGGAAGTCGGTGTTGATCGAAGCGCGACGGCTTGCCAGTTCGCTCGTGCGAGAGCCGCTAGGAGTTCGTTCTCGTCGGGCTCGGCGGGACGAGAATCAGCGCCGTTGAAACCCCAGGCGTGCATGACGGGACCGATCAGTGGGTTGAACGCGCCCTCGCTCTCTTTGCAGATGTCGAGAGCGGCTCTTAGGACGGTCGCGAAAACGGGCGAAACGGCAACCGGTCGATCGGTGCCTGCGGCGCGATTGACGTCGGCCAGAGCACTGTCGCTTTTCCATGCGGAAAGTTCACGGTCAAGATCGTCGAAAGCGTTTTGCGCGATATTGCGCGCGTTCGGGGCGGCGGCATGGTCGGCACACTGAACGGCGGCAATGGTCCCCATGGTGAGCCATTGGATGCGTATCGGTTCGGAAGGAGATGGCCGACAGGCGCTCAGGAGGAGGCAAAAGAGAAATAATCGATACTTATCGGTTATACATAGTAGGCCGTATGCGTTAGGGCTAGAGCGTCGAGCCCGTCTGAAACGACGAACGTTTGCATAGGGGACGCGTGTGGCCGCTTGATGACGGAAATGTGAGAATTTGTTCATGGTAAGCGAACGCGAATGCGGAAGAAATTCGAAGTCGGCGATGTGGGTAACTGAACGTTGAGTGGAGCGTCTGTGCCGAGCAGATCGATACAGTTGGGCAAGGGCTGCCAATCCGGTTCAGAAAGCGATGGCGTGGCTTCGACCGTATAAAGGCGTCCCGCAATGCTTTGCCAGGCGAGCCGCCATCCGTTCGCGTTCGCGGCGATATCTGCGGCCAGTCGGTCTGTGGCGTTTATGGCTGAAGTGCCGGCAATTTCCTCGTCGGCTGTCGTTTGGCGGTCAGCGTCGTAATCGCTGAGCGCGTTGAGCACGAGGAGCGAGGCGTCGAGCGGCGTGCTGGCGTTGCCGGCGGGATCGATCGCGACGATTTGGAACGTGTGAGCCCTATCGAGGCTGTTCGAAAGCGCGAGCGTGCAGGTTGGGATCGTGAA
>CAZTDL010000040.1:0-14455 GCA_964612775.1 uncultured Lentisphaeraceae bacterium | reverse complement strand
GTGACCGCCCTGATCAAGGCGGCCGTTCTTTCTTCATGATACGGCGACCACCGAGAAACCTTGTCGTTGAAATGACGCGAATCCTTATTAAAGGTATAAGCCATGCGTGTGCCAACCGCCAGCCCATTATTGGTTGATGATAACCAATAGTCCAAGGGCGTATTAAAGATGGCCCCCTCCAATACCTTTGGAATATCGGAGAGCGGGTTCACGCGCGCGCCCGGTAACGTGCCGTCGCGATTCATCATATAGAAATGACTGTAAATATCATCCTGCGCATAATCGGGTCCTCCGTGATCATAGAGCCGGATCGTCCGGAACATGTAGTCCTCATCGGCAGGTTTGCCCGTGAAATCCCAATTGCGCGTCGTATCCGCCGTGTAAGGGAACGGCCTGATGATAAAACCCAATTCGCCCGGGGATTGCAGGTAACCGGCATCCGAAACCGACATGAAGATATCGGCATCGCGCCCTTCCTTACCCAATAACGCCGTAGTTGTCGGATTAATACGGCCGCAATCAGCCTGCGTTGCGTTTGTGTCGCTTGTCCAGTTGGAAGCACGGTAATTAAAACGAGGGTCCGCCACTTCAAGGCCAGACCACAGATATTCGAGTTGACCTGACATCACGTCTGCTACCTCCTTGCTCTCCGTCTGGAAAAAGAGTTTCGGCGTAATTGAAAACTCCGCATCTTCGGTGACCCCTCCGGCAAGCGGATACGGAATGAGTTGCGGCGCACTATCCACATAATAGTTGCCGCACTTGATTCGCGCGAAGACAATCAATGAAACGCTGAATTTCTGCTTTTTCGCAAAACCATTATAGGGCGTACCCTCGGAATCGATAATCTTTTTGGTAACGCTGGCCTTGTCCACTTTCAACAATCCCGGGACCGATAAGAAACAATCCTCTGGCTCCGTGATCGTCTTTGTCCAAGGATCAATCGTTTTTACCGTCATGGCGGGATCTTGATCTTGAGTCAGTGGGATACACTCGTTCCTCACTTTGAAACTCATGGTGTTTTTCACCTTATGGTCCACATGCAGCTGTACATAGGCTTTCAACTCAACCGTATAGGATGGTTTATTAATTCGGTATTGATGATATTTAAACGGCCAGACCACCTCCACATAGATCGGCGCATTCACTTCAGAACTCGTATTTGCTGCCCTTCTCCCAAACATTTGAACGGAGTATGTGGTCACGTCGCGCGGCGGATCGCCAATCGTTTTAGTAGTGGTTATTATTTTGGGGGCCCAGGCATCTTTATCGATGACGATCTGACTGATCATCGGTACCATTTCGACTGAAGGGACATTCAGTCTCTTCGGAATGCTATCCGTATCGATATAGTCTGCAATCAGAAACGGCATCACCTTGGTCAAATAGTTATTGTCCAAACCGCTGAAGGTGGCCTGCATCGCATTTGTGAACGTATCGTTCACCGTGATATCGGTTGCCGTTTGCGCCACCGATAAATCTGCAGCACTAATCGGCGGCTTCAGCGTGAGATTACACGCATCGCCGAAGACAGGGTTGGGACGGATAATACTGTCTGTGCAGAACAGATGATCAAGATTATCCGAGTTTCCAAACACGCTGAAACTTGATGAGGAACCGTTCAGAACAAAGTGATACGGGCTACCCTTCTCGGTTTTATTTTTATCGTGAGCATATCGGGACACGTAAAAATCTTGCATGGATAAATACTGGATATCTTCTGCGGCATCATCATCAAAATCTTGGCGCTCTTTATCGTTATCGAAAAGATGGCCGACCGTCACGCGATTGGTGTAGGAGTCGCGGTACTGCGCGCGGCAGAGGTTGACGTTCAACATGTCCGAGACGTTCACGCACACATAGGCATAACGGCCGACCGCCACACCATCCGTCGCCCGCGTCAAGGTCCGCCATTTGGCCCCCATCCAGTTCTTCGTGGGATCATCCTCATCATAGCCGGGATCACTATCGTTCGAAACGGCGAACCGCCGTACGTCATTGATTAAAAAAGCGGGCAAAAAACTGAGCGATTCGAACGAAAGAACACAGGCATCCGCGTTATTCTGATCTTCATTGTCGCAAGCCGAGACCTTGACACGGCCGGGCCAATCCTTCCATTTCGGAAATTTGACTTGGATATCGCCGGAATCCGCGGCAATCGAATTAAACGCCCGCACCTTCGCGTCCGTCTTGATGCGCAATTCGGAATCGATTTCGTCGATGGCGCGATAGAGGCCCGCATTCAGCATATGACGCGCCGTCGTGGAATGACGATAGTTGGATGAAGCCTGACGTTCGATACGCATATAAATCGCAAATGAGACGCCGCTGATCATCATGAAACTCAGAAAACCGAGTACAATCAGGAGCGCCGAACCCCGATGCGCAGGTACCGTTCCGGCAGAATGCGTTGAGCGGCCGGCACCGGACGGAGAAAAGATGTTTTGGGAAAATATTCTCATGGTTTTACCTGTAACTTGGGCGTTGAGAGTTTGACATGCCACGTTGCGCGTTCACGTTTATCTTCCGTTTTTTCAGCATATCGTGCGACAAGCAAACAGCCTTACCCTCTTTCATCACCACCGGACCTCGCGGTGACGATTCGGAAAGGTTGCGGCCGCGACAAACCTCGGTTCCTTACCATCGTCAGCCTCGATCACTGTCTCAAGAATGCGGTATCGGTACGGCCTCCCCCACGGATCGCGGAATGCACCGTTCACCATGGGCGCGTTTAAATAAACCGTTCCCCCGGAATCCAGCCCCAGCAGTTTTTTGATATTCGTTTCCGTGGCATCCTTGGGCTCCGTCGCGACATCCAGCTCTTCCTCGGCCGCTTCATAAGCGAGGATGGCGTTGACCAATTCACGAACCTCAGCGTTCGCCTTGGTGATCCGCGCCTGCGCGCGAGCTTGGCCAAGTCCGCTGAAGGCGACACCCATCAAAATCGCCAACATACCGGTTACCACCATCATTTCAACCAACGTGAAAGCATTCGTGGCACGGTTGTCTTTCAAAAGATTAGGCATGGTCCTTCCTCACTTTTAGTGTTCCACCCACGTGCGGATATCATCATCGGTATCCGGCTTCTTATCCGGTCCGTCGGAAGACGCCCCAACTTCATACAATTTTCCCTCTTGGGTAATGCGTGCCTCTATCATGATATACAGTGGCAAACGATTCCGATCAGCAACCACGGCGCCTCTATTATCCCGCTCCGTGCCATCAGAAAACTTAAACTTGAACTTTTGGGGATCAATGGTTGCGTCATCTTCGGAACCGTTTTCAAGAAACTTCAGCAGGGACGTCCTATCGCCATCCTTCTCCCAGCTCCACGTTGTTCCGCTGTATACCAGTTTGTACTGCTCTCGTTCACCGGTATTTAAATGCGTGACATATTTCAGGGAACGGTTCGTATCCGTACCCGTCAGCGTATAAAAACTGATCTCGCTTGCCGTGAATGATTGTTTTTTTCCGTTGTACAACAGTTTGTCTGGAATGTTCTTGGCATCGATGGCTGCTGAGGCGTCGCGCTGAATCGCGCCGATATAGGAACGCAGCTGCATAAACCCGTTCGCGCGCATCAGTCCGGTACGCCAAGCCACGCTGGTTTGCTGAAAGAGCATGGCCAGCATCATCACGATAACGGTCAGAATGGCGGAGGCGACTAAAACCTCAATCATCGAAAAACCGTTTCTGGTTGCGTTAGTCTTCATCCTTCAACCTTTATCTGGGATCGCCTTGGAACATGACCTCTGCATAATAGAGCGGATTGTTGGTATAATTTTGCCAACTGTCGACATCGATATCCGTAGACCGAACGCTGATTCCCAGCAACCGCTGCGACGGACGGTCCTCGGTTTCGGAAACCAAGTCGAAAAAGATGCGGTAGTCCACCGTCCAATTTCCCGGCAACTCCAACACGCTTTTTACCTCGTCGGGAAGATTCGCCTTGCTGCGGCTATCGCCCGAAACCGTCATACTCTCCGGCCAACAGGTATGATCCAACTGGCACCACTCCGACCAAGTGATATTGGTCTGCGAAAGCGCGGCCACCAGTTGGTTCAGCGCGTAGTCGGCAAACATGGATTGCTGCAAATCGGCCTTGCCCTGATAGCTTTCGCGCAGGCCCAGCGGAAAAAGCGCAACGAGGCCCAAAATGCCGACCGCCATGACGAAGACCGCCATGTTGACCTCCATCAGCGAGAACCCGGCTTTCCGGTAATGTTGCCTCATCGACGCTACTCCCTTCATCACAAAAATCCTAATAACTGATTTTGCCTAACGAGCTGATCGTAAATTGAACCCGCTCAGCCGATGACGCCTTACCGCCTTGGATGGTAAAACTCACTTGACCGCCACGGATGGAACCGTCCGGCTCGAACGTCACGCACTGGACGTCTTTTGTATCGTCATTCAACTCATTGAATTTGAACCCCTTCGGCAGGTTCTGGACAGGCGAGACCTCCACGCCGTAAATATCGCCGACATGCCATACACCGGCGCCCGTTAACTTCGAATCGGTCCCGGTCTGTTTTTTGAACGCATAGGCTGTGAATCTGTGGGTTCTCTCAGTTTTTACGACACTCGCCCGTGTTGAGGAGGTGTCATAGAGCGCTTTTGTGTACAGCAAGGCGGAATTGCCCTCTCCCAGCTTTTTCAGCGTCACATTCGGCTCGACGAACGTCCAAGAACCTTGGCTCAGGTTGTAGAGCCGGAAACCGCCCGTATAGGAAGACGACACTCTCATGGCATCACTCGCGTCGGTGACTTTCTCGCCGAAAAGCGCCTTTAGGTCGGAGAACTCGTCGTACAGATAGTTGTTGCCTGAAACCCGCGACAACCGTCCGATTTCCTTGCAGATCACATAACACGCAATCAGCTTGTCTTCATCGATATCACCATTGCTGTCAAAACCGCCGATCTCGTTGAACGCCATCAAACTCACGCGCACGCCATCGATACAGGCGCGCTGACGCGCGGACACCAGCGCGTTCTCGAAATGCCGCTTCGCGCTGCGGGCCGCCATCCCCTTCACAGCTGCGAAATAACTGGAGACGGCCAAGGTAGCCAACATCGCCATGATGGCCATAACCGCCAATAACTCCAGCAGAGAGAAACCACGCCGCCGCCTCTGCGGGAGCACGCTTCCCTCCGTTTGCCGGGAATGATCGTGTGTGTTTGTCTTCTTTTCCATGGTTTCCTCGCGGCCCGCTAGCGCAGAAATACTAGTCCGCTTGTTTGACATTAACCGTCTCGGTCCGGAAGTCGAATTCGACCGTATAAAACTTAAATTCATCCTGATTGGACGGATCCGCATATCCGATCGGGATGTCATTGTTCCCGGACTTTTCTAACGCCTGCTTCACCGTCATACGTTTACCGTTAACGCGGGTGAGAAGTGCCGAAGTATCCAACAACGCTTTTTTGTTGCGGATATCCTTCATGAGCGGCTCAAACACCTTTGAATTATTACTGCCTTTGATGACATCCACCGAATCAATTTTTCCATCGTGCTCGTCATCATCAAATTTAATCGGCCATTCGCCGTGCAGCGCACGATAATTTACCAGCGCCGTCTCAAGCGCCTGAACCGTCACGGCGATGCGTTTTTTGCGGCTGTTTTTAATCGATTTCAGCGCTGCACCCGTCGCCAACGTGGCCACCACCGCCATGATGGAGATTACGATCAAAAGTTCAATAATGGTAAATCCGGGACGCTTGGCAATTTTGTTTTTCACGTGTGTGCCTTTTTTCTGCGCGTTATCTCTTTTAAGCGGGGTGGACCTTGCCTCCCCTTGCTGCATAATCTATCCGGCAAGCGCTTACTGGTCGCCCTTGACCTGACCGTACGGCCAGCTCAAACGATCATCACCGGGATAGCGTACTTTGCCTGAAGCGGCATCCTTGCCGTCCGGTCCCCGCGACCAAACGATCGCGGCGGCGCGGACTTTCATCCCTTTCGGCGCACCTTCGCCAGAATCCACATACCCGTCATAATTTCTGTCTAACCGAAATTGAATCCGGTGGTCTGCAAAGGTTCCGCCATCCCGGACTGAACCGGTCGAACTCTGCGTATTGGTTTTCTTTAAAGCGATACGCCCCCACGGATCCAACATGCCAAAACGATCTAAGCTCAAGGTGCTGATACTATTAGCGCTGACACAATCCATAAGCGAACCATTGGAATACTTGTAGGTAGTCAGATCTAAGAGTCCGCGCTTTTGAAATTCCCAGCAGACCTCTTCGTCCATCTCTGTTTTAGTCCCGTTCTTCCACGTTTCAGGCCATTCGCGATACCGTTGCAAATAAACCGTGAAAGCGGCCGCCACTTCGGCGACCTGCGCCTGTGCTTGCGCCTGCCGCGCCGTCGTTTTCAGTCGGGAGAAGGAAGTCATCAGCGTTGTGGCCAAAATGCCGATAATACCGATTACCACCAGCATCTCAACCAAGGTGAACCCGCCGCACTGTTTCTTCATCCGCATGTGTCGCCTTTCTGGAGAAAAGAGGCCTATTACCCTGTCTTTACTTGCTATCGAAACGCACGATATCATCCTCGATCCATCCGATTACTTTCTTGCGGTCGCCGTTCTCCCCCGACGACAGACTCTCCAAAGGGATCCACGGCGGAAAGGTTTTCCCGTCCGGCCCCGCAGACCAGAGCCGATACCCTTGATAGGGCGGCTCCGAATAGTAATAGATCTCATGCCCCGGCTGACCGTAAGGATCGCTTGTCCACGCGTCAAACACGGAGGCGCATGCGAGCCGAATCGTATTTCCAGACGAAGCTTTAATGGGCCTTGAAAAAGCAGCAGGGTTATCGAATTTCGGATCTGCTAACGCGACGCCAAGAAGCGACTTACCGCCGAAAACGATGCCTTCGAGATGGGGAAGCCATCGAGAACAAGCGGCGACTTCGTGAGCATTCTGATCCATAAAACTCTGTTTGTTTCCCCCTTTTGCCGAATTATACTTGGTCCATTGGGACTGCTTGAAGATTTGCAGATCAGGAGTCATTTCGCCCTCCTTCATCTCGGCGAGATTAGAACCGCCTATGAACTGCAAACGGGGCAAAAGAAACGAGAGCAGACCGTATTGGAAACGCTTCACCGAGGCATCGCTCGCGTTCTGGTTGGCCGAATAAGCCCCAAACCGAGTCATGAGGTAACCGTCTATCGATTTGGCCGAGGGATACTGAAACGAGGGGGGCTGGCTATGCGCGGCGCGATTTGCCCGATGCGAAAACTTTTCATCCGCAGAAGTCAAGGCAGCGTATGTCTCATCGTCTGTGTCGTCTTCCGTTTCAATCGACGGATCGGGCGAACAGACTCGAGGTACGGGAGGATAAGTCCCGCACTCCGCGTAAAAACCGGAAATGGCATTCTCGAGCCGCTGTAACCGGTTGATCGTCTCCGCCCGTTGCGTATTCTGCCCAACGGCGTTGATCATGCGAAACATCCCGCCGATCAGGATCCCGATCACCGCCACCACCAGCATCATTTCGATGAGGGTAAAGGCCTGCCTTTCGGCAGGTCGCACCTTCGCCGCGGAAGTCGCGTTCAGAGTGTTCTGCATATCAGGCTTTTCCTTCCCCGCGTTAACCTTGCGATCCGAGCGTACCGATAATCTGAATCATCGGCATGAACATGGCGATAACGATCGTGCCGACGATCAAAGCCAAGACGATAATCATCAGCGGCTCGATCACGGAAGTCAGGCCCGCCACAGCGTTATCCACCTCATCATCGTAGGTGTTGGCGATACGCGTCAGCATGTCCGGCAACGCGCCGGTCTCTTCGCCGACTTCCACCATCGAAATCACCATTGGCGGAAAAACCCGGCTGGCCGCCAACGGCGCGGTCATGCTTTCGCCTTCCTTGACGGCGTCATGCACGTTCTGCATGGCACGCGCGATAACGGCATTACCTGTCGTATCACGAACGATATTGATGGCCTGCAAAACCGGTACGCCGGAAGCGAGCAGGGTGCCAAGGGTCCGGGTCATACGCGATACGGCCGTCTTCCTCACCAACGAACCGAACATCGGCGCATTGATCTTCGCCACATCCAAGATATAGCTTCCAGTCTTGGTTTTTGCAAACATCTTGAACAAAAACACAAACGCAATCACCGCACCCAGTGTCGCAAGACCGTTATTCATCACCAAACTGCTGGCATTCATCACGAACTGCGTGATGGCCGGAAGCGGCTTACCTTCCAGCAAATCGTTGAAGATGTCCTTGAACTTAGGAATCACCGCGACCAGCAGGAAGCTCGTGATGCCGATTGCCGCAAAGAAAACCACGATCGGATAGACCATGGCCCCCTTGACTTTGTTTTTGATCTTAGCGGCCTTTTCCGCGAATTCGGCCAAACGGTTAAGAACGACCTCCAATACGCCGCCGGCTTCGCCGGCTCGCACCATGTTGATGTAGAGGTTGTCAAAGATCTTCGGATAGTTCTGCAAGGACTCAGAGAAGGTGCTGCCGCTTTCGACCGCCTCGCACATACCCGCGAGCGCCTCTTTCAACGACACGTTAGGCGTCTGCCGCTGAAGCACATGTAACCCGCGCAAAAGCGGCAAACCCGCATCGACCAACGTCGCCAACTGGCGGGTCACCGTTGTAAGATCTTTCTGCTTAACCTTGCCGCGCAAGAACTTCGGCATTTTGATCTCGATCTTCATCTGCCCGACCGATTTCTTCCCTGTCGATGCCGCTTTCTTCACCCCCGCCGCAGGAGCGGCCGAACCACCCTCGGTACCCCCCGCCGCACCGATCGCCGTCGGGAAAAGACCCTGGCCACGCACCTTTGCAACGGCCTGCGCCTGATTGGGAGCTTCAATTGTGCCGCGGCTTTCTTTGCCTGCGGAGTCTACAGCGATGTACGCGAATTTGGGCATAAATGACTCCAATGGATAAGGGCTTCGACCCTGCTCAAGCTTCACTCTTACCGTATCTTGATAGCATACCACAGTATGCAGGTCGCGACAATCAGAAAAATGGGTATGTACCGTGTTCAATACCGAAGGACAAACAGGGGCTTGCGTTACCGCAAGCCCCTGTTTGTCCTTCTGGTCTATTGCTTTTGTGGACGAGGTTATTGCACCTTCGCCTTGATATACTTACCCTTGGCGGTAGGCACAACAACCGTGACCGATGTCGCACCCGGCGTAAACGTCAGGTCCGTTTGAGTCGGCGTACCCCATGATGATGCCAGATCATCACTCGTCCAGATCACCAGCGAGCCGTTGAGTTTTGTAAAATCGACAGCTGCGTCATCACTGGCAACAACCGTGATGGTCGCTTCTTCATGCGTCGAATCATACGTGATCGAACCGATGGCTATCGTCGCATTGATGGACTCATCGATGTTCAGCAGATAATTGTCCAGATAGTCGGAAGCATGGTCAGCTACATCCGCCTCGCTCAAACCGCTCGCGATCGCCCACGCGGACAACTTGTCGGCAGGCACATTGGCGTATTCGCCGGACAGGCCCGTCGGGATCGTCCCCGTGTAGTTTGTCGCAACGATCGTTGCCGTACGCCCGCTCTGGTCGACCGAGATTGTCCCCGAAGAAGAATTAGTCTGCGAACCGGTCGGACCGCTATAGGTCACTCCCTCGCCAGAAACGCTGTTGATCTGATACCAATTGGTGGCCACGATGCTAAGAGGGGAACCACCCGATGCGACCGTGACGGTCTGTCCGTTCGTCATACTCGTGCTGTCGAATGTCACATCCAACACGCTGTCGTCGAACGCGAGCGTCAGTAGGAGACCCGTATTTAAATTAAAGGTGGGGTCATTATCTGTTACCACCAGCTCATCTAGCGCACCGGTACCCTGGAAGGATATCTGCGTGAGAGTGGCTGTACTGTAAAGCATAAAGAACCAAGGTCCGCCTGAAAGGTTATACGGATCGATCGCGCCATTCGCATGCGTTAATTTACTTCCATCCAACCATATTTCAAATGCCGGATTCTCCGGATCCATCTCCGCCGACAACTTGATTGTCAGACGGTACCACTTTTCAGGGTTAATCGGAGCCAATTCAGTGAACGCACTATTGGTGACATAAAGACCTTGCCCGTCTGAATATTGATGCCGGACGACAAGATTAGACGAAGCGTTGACGAAAAGGGCCATCTTGATATGACCATCCGTGATTTCAGGATCATCCTCGCTTGGCGTGAACTTAATCAAGGTATCCACATAAACAGGTGTGGGGTAAAAAGTTATACTCGCAGGCCCCATCTGGTGTGTACCTGAATTGGTTTCCACCAAGTCGACATAGCGTGTCAGTGTCTGCCCCTCGGTTTCGAGTTTGAGATACTGAAGCGCGGCATCCCCCGAAAGCGGACGCGAAGCCGCCGTAAACGGGGTATCCCCGACCACGATAGTAGAGGCATCGCCCGGCGTGGCTTCCCACACTGAATTGGTGTACAAACCCGGGACATTCGGAAATTCGTACATCTTGTAAACGCCCGCAGCCATACCGTCATAAGCATTGGTGTAACCGGCTCCTTCGGCCTCGAAGTTATCGGCCACCCATGTCGTTGCTGCCGATGCGGAGAACGCGCAAACGCCCACACACACCGTAAAAAACTGTAACATACGCGTTGAAGTCAGGTTCATTTAAGAAACCCTCCTGTCATTGTTCTGCGTTAATGAACTATAAACCTTCAAAATCCCGACGAACGCATAGAAAACACCCATCTCCTATACGATCCCTCGAGACCATTCTTTCGTTGTATGACATAGATTAGGCGAGAATGGGTACTCTGCGCAAGCCAGAAATTCATCAAAAAACGAATTATTTACCCCGCCGTTTGATGGTTTTACGAGAGGGCAGCCTGCACGCTTGTATCGATAGTCGGGTTGTGAAATAATCTTTTTTTCTATGACGGAAGAGTCGTTTATCCAACTGTGTGAACACCTGTCGGACCATCTTTGGCTGCAAGGATTACTGGTGGTTGTCGGGACTTGCTTTCTGGAAGATGCGGCCCGATGCGGTGTGAGTTTTTTGGTGGCAGCCGGCCATATTGGCTGGTGGCTTGCGTTTCTCTGCATGATCGCAGGCGGAATGGCGGGTGATATCGGGCTTTACTTGACAGGTCGTTATGCGACGCTATTCATGCTCCGCCGCCGTTGGATGGATGCCGCCCGTGTTGCCGGTGTCGAGGACTGTTTCAGGTTTCACGCGATCAAGACGATCCTGATCTCGCGTCTGCTTCCGGGTGCACGCACGTTTACCTATTGTGCCGCAGGTATTATCCGTTACCCCATGCCGCGATTTTTGCTTCTGCTGTTTGGCGCTTCAGTGGCACAAGCGCTTATCTTCCTTCAGCTCGGAGCTGTTATCGGTGACAAGATTCTGCCCTATTTGCGTGATACGCGTACCGGTTTGGGATTCATCATGGTCATCCTTTTGGTGGGGGTACTATCCCACCATATCGCGACCCGCAGGCGGAAAAAGAACGGCGGATTGCCCTTGTAAGAGACCTGTTGTACGGATTTAGTCCCGTTTCACGCCAAGTTCGACTTCAAGGCGCTGATCCAAATCATAAGCGTGAAGCGCGTCAAGCAACGGGGAAAGAGCACCTTCCACAATGCGATCGAGACTGTAAAGTGTCAGATTGATCCGGTGATCAGTCATGCGGTTTTGCGGAAAATTATAGGTGCGGATCCGTTGGCTGCGATCACCCGAGCCGCGCAGACCGAGCCGCGTCTGACCAAGCTTGGCCTCCTCCGCCTGCCGTCGCTGATCGAGAATACGGGACTTGAGGACCGCAAGCGCCTTATCCTTATTACGGTGCTGCGACCGCTCGTCCTGACATTGCGCGACCAGGCCGGTGGGCAAATGGGTAATTCGGATCGCCGAATAGGTGGTATTGACCCCTTGGCCACCATGCCCCCCCGCGCAGAAGATATCAATACGCAAATCGCTTTCCGGCACCTCGATCTCGTCCTCTTCATCCGCTTCCGGAAGAACGATGATTGTGGCGGCAGAGGTATGGATACGGCCTTGCGCCTCGGTTTCCGGCACACGTTGGACGCGATGCCCGCCACTTTCGAACTTGAAAGCGCCGTAGGCGCCTTCACCGACCACCGTAAAGACAATCTCCTTATAACCGCCCAACTCGGTGGCATTCGCGTCGCTCAACGAAATTTTCCAGCCCTTTTCATCACAATACCGGGAATACATGCGGAAAAGAACCGCCGCAAAAAGCGCCGCCTCTTCACCCCCTGTACCGGCTCGGATCTCAAAAACAGCGTTACGGGCATCGGCGGGTTCTGTCGGCAGCAGACCCGATAGAACACGTTTTTCGGCATCAGGAAGTTGTGCTTCAATATGCGCGATCTCCTCGCACGCCATTGCTGCGATTTCAGTATCGCCGTCCGGATCATGAGCGAGCTGACGGTTACCCTCAAGATCGTCCAGTAACCGAAAATAGCTGTTCGCCACATTCTCAAGCTTCCTCAACGCCGCATGCTCACGCACCTTCTCACGATAAACCTTAGGGTTACCAAGCACGGCAGGATCCGACAAAGCTGCCTCGGCGGCCTGAATTTTGTCAAGTACCCGCTGAATCTGTTCTTTATCAATCATTTGAGCGAATAGAACGATGTGGGCTGTCCGCTTAGGGACGGAACCTATTCAAAACAACCGAAAGGGATATGCGCCTCCGGTCATGTACGGCATGCGGCCCCCAGCGCGCGATCTCGACTCAACGCAAAACCGTGAAAGAAAACGGGCCGGAATGCGCCTTCGCCCTTCGGCTGCGCCTCCCGACCCGTTTATTGATGCCAGCACTAAGCCTTTTTGATGCTGTAGCGCTTCATGAACAGGTCAACACGTCCCTCGGTGTCCATCATGGTCTGCTGTCCCGTAAAATAGGGGTGGCAAGCCGAGCATGCGTTGACTGTCATCTCTTTTTTGGTTGACCGCGTATTGATCACATTGCCGCAGGCACAAGTGATTGTCGCGTCTTCGTACTTGGGATGGATGTCCTTCTTCATAATAAGCAAAAGCCTTTCCGTGATACGGAAGATTCACGATAGCGCATTCGGTTGCCATAAAGCAAGGGGAAAGATAAGAAAAACAGATTTTCTTCTGCAGACGGAATCGCTCTTGCCTTTTTCGGCCGGCTGCGCCAACATGAAATCGTCTTTTCATGCGAGGATTAATACGCACCCTATGAACAAGGTTTCTTGTTGAGCGATCTTGATATGACGGACATCCTTGCGAGCAAGAAATCTCGCCCTCATAATCCTAAGGGGGGGATATCACGCTTCGTAACCGTACAGCTTGGCTGCTCTTCGGGTTTCTGGGAGGAATATTCGGTCTTACGCTCATATGGCCTGTTTGGGCTGTCGTGAGCGGCGGATTTTACGTGAACGGGCATTTGACGGTCCGTTATCTTGTTGGCGTTTTTAAAAACCCGATCTACGCCGAGGGATTGCTGAACAGCCTTCGCATCGCGCTAGGCACCACCTCGTTAGCGACATTTTTTGCAGTGCCCCTCGCGTGGTTGGCCCACACCTTTACGTTTCGCGGACAACGAACCTTCACGGCTTTGCTGTTGGTGCCTATGGTGCTGCCGCCCTTTGTTGGCGCAATCGGATTCATGCAGATGCTGGGCCCTTACGGTACGCTGAACGCCCTGCTCGGTTGCGGTCCCGTCGACTGGTTCGGACAATCGCGCTATCTCGGTGTCATTTTGCTTCAGGCCTTGGCCTTTTACCCGATTATTTATCTTAATTTCGCTGCCGCGCTGGCCAATATCGACCCTGCTCTTGACGAGGCCGCCCAAAACCTCGGCGCGAGCGGATGGACACGTTTCAGGCGCATCACCCTACCGCTGGTGATGCCCGGTCTCTTTGCGGGTTGCACTTTAGTCTTCATCGCCGCCTTTACGGAACTCGGAACACCACTCATCATGAATTATTCGCGCTGTGCGGCCGTGCAAGTCTACGACGAACTCAAGGAAATCAGCGCGAGCCCTTTCCCCTACGCGTTGGTGACCGTTGTACTCTGTGCCAGCATCGCTCTCTACGCACTCAGTCGCTTGTTTTTTGGCGGACGCGCCTATGCCATGCAGGCTAAAGCAACCACACCGCATACGCCCCAGCCGGCTAGAGGTCTTAAAGGCATCTTCGTTGCGCTACCCTTTCTCGTCCTCGCGTTGCTGGCGCTCACGCCGCACGCGGGCGTTCTTCTCACCAGTATTTCGGTCCCCGGCGCGTGGTACCGCACCGTCCTGCCGACAGCGTTCACCGCCGGGAACTACACGGAGGCTTTGGGACACACGATGACCCTTGACGCGATCCGCAACAGTCTGATCTTTTCCACACTCGCCGTCGCGGCGAATCTGGTATTGGGCATTTCTGTCGCTTGGGTTGTGGTGCGGTCGCGCATCCGGATGCGCAATGCGCTGGATTCGCTAGCCATGATTCC
>CAZTDL010000039.1:0-14607 GCA_964612775.1 uncultured Lentisphaeraceae bacterium | reverse complement strand
GCTCGAAGGGGATGCGTGGAAGCATTGTAAGCTCGAAGTTCCCTTGGTGCTGGGCAAGGACGTGGCGGGAAACGATCTTATTTATGATCTCGCCAAAGCGCCGCATCTTTTGGTGGCGGGCGCGACGGGATCAGGCAAAAGCGTGTGCCTGAACGCGATTCTGAACGGTTTTCTCATGAGCCGTACGCCGGAACAACTCCGACTCATATTGGTCGATCCCAAGCGGGTGGAATTCACGTGTTACAATGATTTGCCGCATTTGCTTGTGCCGGTTATCAAAGACGCAAAGAAGGTCGCTTTCGGCTTGCGTTGGGCGATAATGGAAATGGAAAAACGGTATCGGTTGTTGCAGAAAGTCGGATGCCGTAACATCGTGGCGTACAATACGCGGGAAGTCGCGATGCAGGAAGAGCTGTTTGACGGGGATGCCGCAGTGCCCGTCAAGTCGTCGTCCTCAGATGATGTGCCGGCGCGCTTGCCGTATATCGTGATCGTTGTCGATGAAGTGGCTGATATCATGTCTGCGGTCGGCAAAGAGGTCGAACCCGCGATTAGCCGTTTGACCTCGCTTTCGCGTGCGGTTGGCATTCATCTGATTCTTGCCACGCAACGTCCGTCCGTCGATGTTATTACAGGAACAATCAAGGCCAACATCCCGGGACGTATCGCGTTCAAAGTGTCGCAGGCGAACGATAGCCGTACGATCTTGGACAGTCCCGGTGCCGAGGAGTTGATCGGTAAAGGCGATATGCTGTTCCTTAAGGAAGGGTCGCAGTTGATGCGTGCGCAGGGCGCGTGGGTCAGCGACGATGAGATCGCGCGAGTGGTGTCGTTCGTCAAGGAACATTGTCGCCCGTATTATGATCAGGCGTTGATCGGACGATTGGACAAGATTAAGGAAAGTGATCCGGATTCCGCGATGGATGAGGACGAAAAGGACTCCGACGCTGCGGATGAAGCCGCAGATGCGGGAGTCGCGGACGACGCGTTGATGCCCAATGCGCTGGAGGTGATCCGGATGACGCGGCGAGCGTCAACCACGATGTTGCAGCGGCGACTGGGGATCGGATACACACGCGCCGCCCGGCTCATGGATACGCTTGAGGCGAGGGGCGTTGTCGGACCGCAAGTCGGTTCCGGCACACGCGAGATTCTGGTGGATTTGGACAATGTGATTCCGACGAATTCCGTTTTCCCGGAGACTCAGGCCGAAGAGGGCCAGACGGCTCCTGAGACGGCGGAAACAGATGAGAATGCTATAGCGAAACAGTGAGGTGAATGATGGCACTGGGAGAAATTTTGCGGAATGCCCGTGTTCAGAAGGGAATGAAAACCTCTGATGTGGCCGAAAGCACGCGAATGATGGTGCAGGTTGTGGAGGGTTTGGAGCAAGAGGATTTCCGGCGTATCGCCGCGCCGATTTACGGGCGTGGTTTCATAAAACTTTACGCCGAACTCTTGGAACTTGACCCTGAACCGCTGATTCGCGACTTCATGGAGCTGTATGATGGCGCTCGAGTGCCTGCGGTCAGGATGAAGAAAGTGGAGCCTCAGCCGGAAATCGTGCCTGTGGCGCCTCCTGTTCCCGTGACGCGGACGGTGTCGGGGCCGGCTCCGTTGATCCCGCAGAAGCAAACCGTTCAGCCGCGTCCGGCCGTTCGTGTCCTTCATGCGCCAACGGATGCGGAGAAGATTTTGGATGAAAAGCCGGTCGTTGCGGAAGACGCGACGCTTCCCGTTATGCGGGAATCCGCTCTTGAGCGTACGGAGACTGAGACGGCGGTCCCTGCGCAATCGGCGGAGCAGGCGACCTCGTTCGTGGTTGAACCTGAAGAACCTTATGCCGAATCCGATGAGCCTGATTTGTTCCATCCGAAACCGTTGCGTCATCAGGCCGATGATTCTTCTTCCGTCAAGGATGATGAAGTCTCTTTACGGGATTCGAGACCGACTCGAAAACGGAAATATCCGATTTTCAAGATTGGGGGCCGTTTAGACGAACCGCTCGACTCCGCGGTAGCGGATGAGGCGTCGCGCGCACGGAGCCATGTCCGCATTCAGGCGTTCATCGCTGGCTTTTCGAAGTTGAAGGATGGCGTGCGGTTGGGGGTGGGGCGGAAAATGCCGGTGTTTCTCTCTCAGAAACAGGTGTTGACGTTAGGCGGCGCGGGTTTAGTGCTGGTCGTGCTGATGGTGGCGGGTATCAGCGTTCTCTTTAAGATGACAGGGTCAAATGTCACGGAGACGCCCGTGGCGATCATCGAGCGCGTGGCGCCGCCGCCCGCTTTATATGTGGACTGAACCTTCCGCCTGAAACGCTAACAGCTTTTCATCTGCTCACGGTGATTCGGCAAAAGCAGATCGTAGATCATAGGGTCTTTGATCTTTACCTCGTCGGCCGTTAAGCCGTCCAACTCATGCGGAAAGACGATCCATTCATCGGTCTCTTTCACGTGGTAGTCGGGTTTGAATTTGGTCTGGTTCGCATTCGGTTTCCAATACACGGTGGCTAACCGAACATCGGCGTTAAAGGGGGCTAGACGGTCAAAGACTGCGCACGCCGTCTTGCCGGTATCGAATACGTCGTCGATCACGAGAACCCGCGAACCGGGTACGATTGAATTGAAAATCTCGTTCGCGTTTTCAAACACTACCTCTTGCTGTTGTGTCTTGATGCCCGTGTAGGATTGGCATTTCAGGACGCGGTGGCGCGGACGCAGACCGTGATAGTGGAGAAACTCATGGACGCTGACACCCACAGGTGCGCCGCCTCGCCAGAGCGCAATCAGGTCATCCGGTCGCCATTCTGAATCGAGAATGTTTCTGGCCAGTCGGAAAGAGTCTCTGAGATATTCGTTCGCCGAGATGTAGATCTTGTCAGACATGCGTGACTCCGGTCATAGGGAGGTGTGACGTGTACGTTACCTCAGCAGGAGTTTCAGATAGGCACCGGTCAGGGCTTGTCCCCAGAAAACCCAGATTGCGGCTGCCGCGGAAATGTATGGACCGAAAGGGATTCGGCTCTGTAGTTTAACGCCGCCGAAAAGCATGAGCAAAATGCCGCCGATGCTGCCTAACAGCGAGGAGACGAAAATCGTGAAAAACACGGCTTTCCATCCGAGAAAAGCCCCGATCGCGCCCATTAACTTCACGTCTCCGAACCCCATGGCCTCTTTCTTGAACGCTTTTGTTCCGATCCACGCCACGGCGTAAAGCGCCCCGAAGCCGATGGCTAATCCGATGCAGGAACTGAGTAGCCCGTCCCACCAGCGCGTTTTTCCGTGCAGCATGGGTACCAGCGTACTGAGAATCGGTCCTGCGACCATGCCTCCGATGGTAACTGAGTCCGGAATGATAAAATGTTCAAAGTCAACGAATGTGCCCAAAATCAGTCCGGCCATAAATAACCAGTAGACCGGAATGATCAACGGATGGGAGATCGGCAACATATGTATGGCTGCGGGCGAGATCCACTTCATGAAAACAGCCAAGAAAATCAGGGCGGTGAGCAACTCCACCAGCGTATACCGGAAGGAGATGGGACCTTTGCATGAGGCGCATTTCCCTCGCAAACACAGCCAGCTCAAGACCGGGATGTTGAGATACCACGGGATTAACGTGTTACAGTGAGGACAATGCGACCGGGGCGCCACAACTGATTCGTCACGAGGAATGCGGTAGATGCAGACGTTCAAGAAACTGCCCACGCAGGCTCCGAACAAAGTTGCAAAGCCCGCAAAAAGCAGAAAAAAGAAGCGGATTTCAAGATCACTCATACGTGTTTACACTCACAGTCTGAAATTGGCGCTATCATACCTTTTCGGAGACTGTTTCATCAACCCGTATTTCGTGTCGCAAGTCGTTCATGCGCGATCCTTGATCTGTTGGCGGAAACAGAACAGGGGTTTCGGCCTAAAGCGTTAAATACCCATTGTCGGGGGGGGCTGGCCTGTGGTACGTTTTACATGATAAGTCTGTTGCGAGACTTCTGTGACCGGAGGTGCTTCGCTTCTGAAGAGATTGTTTCCGGGTTCGACGGGGATGGGGGAAGAACATGATGAGAAAGGGTCTGTTTTACGGTTTGCTTTTTGCCTTTTGTTTGGGAGTGTCCCGCGAGGGAAAATCAGAAGACGCAGTGGCGATGACTATCCCAGTGGACGCGGCTGCCTTTGTTTTTTCTCCTAGCAATTGGGTCGGGGATGAGGGCCGCGGGGGTCATGTGTTTCGGCAGACGTGGAATCCGGGCGCGTATTTTCGTGTGACATGGGAGTCGGATACGACAAACGTTGTGCCGACACTCTTGTTCGATGTTTCCACGTATGACGGCAGTTTTAATCCGCCGGTTTTGGCCTGTAACTTGGACGGTATCTGGTCCCCCAATCTTCGGTGTGCGAAAGAGGTCCCTGTCCCAGGCATGAATCTGCGGCTCAAGAAGCATGTGCTGATCGGCTATTTGAAGATGTCCGCACAAGTCAAGCGCTGGGGCGCGGAGACTGGTAGCGGTTCCAATGTCGTTCGCATCTTGGGGCTAAACGTGGGTGCCGGCAGTCAGATTGGCATCGATGCGGCGAGCCCGAAGTGGGCTCTAATCGTGGGCGACAGTATCACCGAAGGCGTGGGCGCCTATGATCTGGAGGGGTATTCCCTTTTGGTAGGGCAAGCGTTTCGGTCGTTGGATTACGAATATTCGATCAGCGCTTGCGGTTGGAGCGGTTGGTTACACCGAGGGGATAATCCGCCTGGAGACGTGCCCGGCTACTATGTGATCTCGAACTCGGTTAACGGTGTTGGCGGCCAATATTACGACGCGTTGAGCCGTTGGAATAAAATCGATTCCTTGCATTCGCTTTTAGATGCAAACGGCCGCATCAGCGCATATGGCGCAACGGGGCAGGAACCGTCTGCGATTCTTATCAACTACGGGACAAACGATGCGATCCATCCGTCGAACAAGAGTGACGTACAGGCTAGCATGACGCAATGTTTGGGGGCGTTGCGGAAGGCGGCTCCCTTCGCGCATATTTTTTTCATTGTTCCTTTCGGTCAGTACAAGGCGGAAGCGATCGCCTCCACCGTTCATGCTTACCTTACGGAGCACCCCGAAGAGCGGCGTTTGTCCATCATCGACTTGGGCCCTGATGTCGCGACGGCGCTCACGCCAAAAAACGGCTATTGGGGCGGGTTGCATCCGAATCCGCGCGGCCATGCGATATTCGCGGCTCAGATCATTGCCCGTGTTTTGACGACGATGAATAATGCTGAATAATAAGGAATAATCGCATGAAGTGTCTGCTCTGGTTTTCTTCGCTTCTGTTTGCCGTGCGGGTGGCGTGTTTGGTCATGCCGCTAAACGCTCAAGATACCGTCGTTTCAAAGGCGACCGCGACATCTGCGGTTCCGTCCCGTGTTGGCAACGTGTCGCCTGAGGATTGGACAGCCTATTGCAAATGGGCGGCGCTGTTGCCGACCGACCAACAGGCTTGGGAAAATCAGTTGCAAAAATATCTGGGCAGCTACTACTTCCCACGCTATCTCAAGGCACGCCTGGCAGGCCGGTATACGCTTGAAGAACCCCGCGACTGGGGTTTTGTGTCGGATGACCCGAACTTGCCGCGCGTGTTGTTGATCGGGGACTCGATCTCCCACATGTATACCGAATCCGTGCGACGCCTTCTAAAAGGCAAGGCGAATGTTCATCGGGCTCCGGCCAACTGCGGTCCGACCGACATGGGGTTGAAGGCGATGGACGACTGGTTGGATGAGGCCTCTGGCAAAAAGTGGGATCTCATCCATTTCAACTTCGGTATTCATGACCGGAAGAAAACAGCCGATGTTTATGCCGCGAACCTTGAGAAGGTTGTGGCCCGTCTGCAGAAGACAGGCGCGATTCTGGTATGGGCCAGAACGACGCCGTTTGCCAACGACCCCCAAGCAAAAGAGCAGTATACGATGCTCAATGAGACCGCCGACGCCGTTATGAATAAACACGGCATCCGTCTCGATGATGTGTATGCGACGGTCGCGGACGATCTGGACAGGTATATTTCCGGTGACAAGGTTCATTTCAACCCGTACGGCGTCAAAGCCCATGCCGAGCAAGTCGCCAAAGCGATCCTTGAGGCGTTGCAGGCCAAGATGTGATTTTGAAGCGGAGGTTGATGATGCGTCGGCGTGAATTTTTGAGAAAGACCTCGGCTTTTATTGGCGTGAGTACGGCGGTCTCATGGAGCCCTTCCGCCGGTGCTGCGGAAGTCCGATATCCCGCGTACGAGAATAACCTGCGGGATCGCCTCTGGATGTGGGGTCACGACTCTGGGGTTTATGACGGCCCCCATGGCGTGTATAACATCCCTTTGAGTGCGCCGATCAGTATGGCGGATAGCCTTCGGTCCATGGGAATTCCGAATGTGTGTGTCATCCGCGACGGAACGCCGGACGAAAGCTATCGTAAGCAGTTCAAGGAGGTGAAGAGAATTGCTTGGAATCTGTCAGGCGGCTCCAATGAATCCTATTACTCTCTGAAAAATTACGTCTTCGGCTTGCGGGACACGATGCCGAACCTGACAGGGTGTTATCTCGATGACTTTTTCCGCTTCGGCGACAAGCCGGGTTTCGACATGACCTCAGAAACCCAACCTGCGCCGGCCGCTCTCTCCATGGCGGAAATGCGACAATTGCGCGAAGAGACACGGGCCTATCGGCGGCGTCTTGACTTGTCGATTGTGCTGTATACCCATCAGCTTTGTCCGGCCATAAAGCCTGTTGTCCATTTCGCCGACGTCGTTTCGCTCTGGATCTGGAGCGGTGCAGACATTCAAAAAATTGAAGAAAATTTCCAGAGGTATCGCTCTTTGATCCCCGACAAGCCCACCCTTCTCGGCGTCTATATGTGGGACTTCGGCGGAAAGCGTGAATTGAGCAAGGCGTTTATGGTCAAACAGCTCGATTACGCATACAAGCTCTACAAGGAAGGCCGGATCGAAGGGTTGATCTTTCACTGTACGCCGCTCTGTAATAAAGGGCTAGCCGCTGTGGACTACGCTCGGGCGTGGATTGTCCGGCATGGTCAAGAAGGACGTTGATCGGTGTGTCGTGGTCGCGGGGGGTGGGCGAAGGAAAACGGAATGAAGCGATTTTGTCTTTTCGGTTCGGCGTTGGTTCTGCCGATGCTGACGTTTGGCTGGGGAAAAGGCCATGACGTCGTGGGGCGCGCCTTGGCCGTGCGGCTGCCGGAGCCATGGCATACCATGCTGCAGGGGGATGCGTTGGCGCGGTTTTGCGTGGACAACCATTATCCGGATGCCCATGTGGACTTTAAGGCTGATAAACGGGTTACGCCCGATGAGATGACCTGTTTGGCAGGCAAGAAGATGACCAACAGCGGTCAGTTTCATTCCGATGAGGGGCGCGGCGTGGCCTTCACATTGCTGGTGCGAGCCTTGCGTGAGAAGCGTTCTGAAAGCGCGCTGTTGTGGTTCGGCGCTCTCTCGCACTCCACTGCGGATATGGTCGCCTGCAACCATGACCCCATCGTGCATATGGCGACCTACGGGTGGGGTGATCCGGAGTGGGATTTTCGGCTTCCCGGCGGCCAACCTCTGTCGGGCTTGGATCTGGGATGGGTGGAGACTGTGGCTGAGGCAAAGGCTGTTTGGGAAAAAACCTCGCCCATGTGATCTCGGCCGATTCGGGCAAGGGTGCGGAAGATGCGGTGCTGGATGTGATGTTGGCGGGGGTATACGGGGTTGAAACATGTGCGCCCTGCGGGGTTCCGATCATGCGTGACGCGTCTTCTTGGACAGACACGAAGAATCCGGATAGCGCAAAGTCGCTCGCGGAAAGCTTCTCGGTGCTGGGCTGTTGGGCCGTGGAACGCCTGCTGCGTGATTTTCTTGCGGCCGAACGGTTGGCCAAATCCGGCGCTGACCCGGAGGTGACGGACGCGGTGATCAAAGGCTATCAGACGGCGTTTGCCGAGTTCGTCGCGTCCCGCAATTTCGCGAACGACTCCTTGACCAAAGGATTGACGGCACCTTTAAAGCCTGAGGTTCCGTTCGTGGTTGTCGTTTCTGAACCGACTTGGCGAATGAATGACGGTATGTTCGGCTTTAATGACCGTGTATTGGCCGCGCAAACGGCGATGTCGCTTCGAAAACAGGGAAGAAATGTTGCATTGCTGGATGTCCGAAAACTCTTGTCGGATGGGATCGCAGTCGAGAAGGCCCCTGTGATGATCGTCTTCGCGCAGAAGGTGAGCGCATATTATTCGCTTCAGCCGAAGATGTTGACGGAGCGACTTGTGAAGTACCGTAAGGCTGGCGGAAAAATCATTTGGATCGGCGGCGGCTTGCCGGACCATGCGCTTTGCGATTTCTCAATGGAAGTCGCGTGCCGTGCGGATGTCGGCAAAGGGTATGACTATTGCTGGACGCGGTTGCCGGTTGATAGGAACGCCTATACGACGCTGACCTTGAAGGTCGAGGGGCATGCGACTCGTAAACTGGAACGCAATCCGAGTTTTCACGCAGGTTGGCATATCCCGAGTAATGTCACGTTTTTCAAGCCAGAGGCGATTGAATCAGTCATGCCGCTGGCCACCGTGCGCGATCAAGGCAATCCGATTTTGGTTGGCGGTGCCTGGCCCAAAAAGGCGCCTTCAATTGCGTATTTTCCCGTCTATGCGTTTTATCCTTTTTTGTGGACGAAAGAAACGCCGACGCTTGTTCCTTTTGAACGGGGGCTCGACTCCCAAGGTTTGGATTCATTGGAAACGGCATTCTTGGCGTTACAGGTCGAGCGGCTTTTAAAGAAGTGAACGTGACTTTGATGATCACTGCCGAAAAAGGAGAGTGTTATGTGCCGATCGATAAGCGTGTTTGGGATGTGCGGGTGTCTGTGTATCGGCGCGACATGGTCCGCAGGTTTGACGTTGCATGTTTCCCCGCAGGGAAAGGATACTTGGAGCGGCATGTTGGCCACGCCGAATGGGTCGAAGACGGATGGACCGCTGGCTACCATGGGTGGGGCACGGGACGAGTTGCGACGGTTGCGCGCCGGCGGTCGTATGTCTGAAGGCGAGATTACGGTGTTGTTTCAGCGCGGACGCTACGAGCAATTCTTGCCGGTGGCCTTTGGTGAAGAGGATTCCGGAACGGCCACAGCACCGGTCGTGTTCAAGGCGGCGCCGGGCGCCGAGGTTCGCATTACGGGCGGTGTTGCGTTGTGGCAGATGCGGACGCTGACGGACTCCAACGTGCTGTGTCGAATGTCCGCGGCCTCGCGTGGCAAGGTTCAGATGATCTCGTTACCGGCGCAAGGGCTTTACGACTACGGCGTGGAGCCGGTCGGATCGTCTGCCGCGCCAGCCTCTGGTCTTCAGCTGGTGTACGGGGACGAGTTGATGACGCTTGCGCGCTGGCCGAACGAAGGCTACGTTAATATTGCGGATCTCCCAGACGGCAAGCGTGGCAACACCTTCACTTATGCGGAGGAAAATCCATCGCGCTGGGCCGCAGAGTCGGATCCGCATGGTCAGGGCTATTGGGCACACGACTGGGCCGCATGCGCGATCGCCTTCGAACGGATCGATTCCGCGACCAAGACGATCACGCAGCGGGTTCCGGGGAGCGGTTACGGGTTCCGCAAGGGCGGTTTTTGGTACGGTTATAACCTGTTGTGCGAATTGGACAGCCCGGGTGAATACTACGTGGACCGCTTGTCCGGTAAACTCTACTTCTGGCCGCCTGAGAAACCGGCGAAATCCCGTGCGGAGGTGACGGTTGGCGTGCATCTGCTTCAGATGGATAACGTCAGTCGCTTGACGTTTCGCGGGCTGACCTTCGAAAACTGTCGCGGAACGGCGATTTCGATCAGCAAGGGCGAGGCGGTGTCAATCGCGGGCTGCACGCTGCGCAACATCGGCCATAAAGCGGTGGAGATTCGCGACGGCAGAGGCCATCGTGTCGCGGGCTGCGAGATGTACGGGCTGGGCGATGGCGGCATCGCGTCATGGGCCGGCAATGAGAAGACGTTGGAGCACTGTGGTCATGCGTTTGACAATAATCATATCCACGATTACGCGCGGTTCAGCTTGACGTACGGTGCGGCGATCCAAATCGGCGGATGCGGCCACAACGTGACGCATAATCTGATCCACAACGGACCCCACGTGGCGGTGCTCTTTAGTGGGCGAGAGAACATCATGGCTTACAACGAGGTCCATAGCGTGTGTCTGACCTCGGGAGAGATGGGGGCCTTCTTACACGGGGCGCAATTGGACGCTGGTGGGCAATGTGCTGACCGGCAATTATATCCACGACATCTACAATCCGCGGCAGCAGCGGAACCGCGCGATCATGCTTGATGACGGCGCGGCGGGCATTACCGTAACCAGCAACCTGATCGTGCGGGTGGCGGAGGGCGTTTCGCTTTCCGCGATCGGCAATGTGGTCGATAACAATGTTTTCGTACAATGTTTCCCTGCGATTTCAGGCTGGCAGACATGGGACAAGCCGGAGGATTATCACAATGAACGCGGCTATACGCACAAACAGCTGGTGGATATCTTGGCTTCGGTGCCAGTCGACGATTCGCCATGGAAAGAACGTTATCCTTGGCTGGCGATGGTGCGCGATGCGGGTTTGGGAAAGGTCGCTGTGCGTGACCGCGCCACGCGTACTCGGATCGAACGGAACGTGGTCTGGGGCGGATCGCGCGAGTGGAGGGTTCACCCCAAAAATTATCCGTGTACAACAAATTCGTGGAAGATCGGCGAGAATAATCTGATCGGTGTCGATCCGCTTTTTCTGGACCAAGCGAAAAACGATTATCGCATGAAGCCCGAATCGCCGGTTTTCAACGCGGGATTCAAACCGTTGCCCATCGAAAAGATGGGGATATACGCGAGTCCAGAACGTGCGGTATGGCCCGTCAATCATGCGGTTAAGATTGTTTGTCCTGATCTGACGAATGTGAAGCCATGAAGGATTTTCGAGGATCCGAAGGAGAGGAAGGAGCGCGCGTGCGCGCGGTCTCGTCAACGGATACGGAATTCAGTCGAAACAATCCGTTTGACGCATGCCCGTAGACCGTGTAACGTTGCGAAATGAATCCTTTTATGGCCAAGACGGTGATTCTTGCGAACGGCCAGTTTCCCGGTGCCGCGATGCCGCTGAAGGCGTTGCGTGAAGCGGAGCGGATTGTTTGTTGCGATGGCGCGGTCGGCAAGCTGATCACTGTTGCCGATCTCGAACCGTCTTGGATTGTGGGGGACCTTGATAGCTTGGATGAAGCGTCGCGTGCCCGTTTCAAAAACCGTTTGATTCTCGTGAGCGAACAGGAAACCAATGATTTATCGAAGGCCTTCCGTTTTTGTTTGTCAAACGGGTGGCGCGAAATCGTCATTGTGGGAGCCACCGGTTTACGCGAGGACCACACGCTGAGCAACCTTTCGCTGTTGGTTGATTTTGCGCTCGATGCGTCTGTGCAGATGTTGACCGATACCGGATGGTTCACGCCGATCCCGGGGTCTGCGCGATTGCCATCTTTTGCCGGACAGCAGGTTTCGGTTTTTTCGTTCGATCCCGAGGTAAGGGTCTATGCTGAAGGACTGAAGTATCCGCTGGACGGCGTCCGTTTCACACGCTGGTGGCATGCGGCTTTGAACGAGGCGTGCGGGGACGCCTTCAAACTCGTGTTCACGGGGGGGCCTCTGCTTGTGTTTCAGACCTATGCGCAAGACTCGTGCGGCAAAAAATGAGTGGTTTGCCAGACCGCTAGGAACGCGATATACTAACGACAACTAAGGAGGGGTATGCCTGTACGAGGAAAAGGACATGTACGGTGCGGTCTTTGCCCCAAAGGATGTCTGATCCCTCCGGGGCATAGCGGTGAATGCCGTGTCCGGATCAATCTGGACGGTAAGTTTCACGCGGTGACGTATGGCCATCCGTGTGCGGTTCATGTGGATCCGATGGAGAAAAAGCCGCTGTTCCATTTCTTTCCGGGAGCCATGATTCTTTCGATCGGAACGGCGGGTTGCAACCTTCACTGTAAGAACTGTCAGAACGCCGACATCTCGCAGTGTAACCCGGAAGATATTCCATCGTATGCTCTTCCTCCCAGCGAGATTCCCGTTCTTGCCGTGAAGCAGGGTTGTAGGCATGTGGCCTTTACCTATAACGAGCCTCTGGTGAGCTATGAATTTACGCGGGACAGTTGCATGGCCGCCCGCGATGCGGGATTAAAGACTGTTCTTGTTACCAACGGGTATATCAACGAGAAACCTTTGAAGGCTCTGTTGCCGTTTGTTGACGCCGCCAATGTCGACATTAAAGGTTTTAGCGAAGACTTTTACCGGGACGTGTGTGACGGTACGCTTGCGCCGGTATTGCGGACGGTTGTGTCCATGAAAGCGGCGGGCGTCCATGTGGAAGTCACCAATCTTGTGATACCGACGCTCAATGATTCGGACGTGATGACAGATGGGTTGTGCGCATGGATGCGTGAGCAGGCGGGGCCAGAGATTCCGTTGCATTTTTCGCGATTTTTTCCTCGTTTCCGGATGACGCATGTGCCGCCTACACCGGTGGAGACATTGCTGCGGGCGCGGGAACGGGCACGGTCGGCTGGACTGAAACATGTCTATGTGGGGAATGCCGAGGTGCCGGACGGTGATGATACTTTCTGTGCCTCATGCGGGGCGTGTTTAGTGACCCGACGGCGGTATGTGGTCGTGACGAATCGCGTGACGGCGAAAGGCGTTTGTCCCGACTGCGGCAAGAAGATTTACGGGGTTTGGTCATGACGGCCGGTCCCGGCATGGAGCGAGGCGTGATGTCGCGCCGCTGGTTTGTGAGGACGCTTTTCGCTTTCTTTTTTGCGGGAAAGCCTGTCCTCGGAGACGGTCGTGTGATCATGTTGAATGACGAGCGAATCCGGAGCATGTCGGAGTGGGCCGGGTAGAAATTAATCGAACGAACAGAATGGAGCGAACATGCGATATGTTCTGCCCGTATTGTTGATATGTTTTTGCGCGGAGATCGGTTGTTCAGACAGAAAATCCGCGCAGGAGGAGAGTGTCATGATGACAAAGAAAGTCATGATTTCGCCGTTGGCTGGGCAATGGTACCAAGACAGCGAGCGTGCCTTGCGCAGCGAAATCGCGGAACTGGGCAAAAATCAGACGGTGGTGCGGAAAAAGAACGTGTGCGGAGCTGTGGTCCCGCATGCGGGTTATCGTTACTCCGGCCATGTGGCGGCGGGCGTATTTCTACGTATCGATCCGAAACGCTACAACCGCATTCTGGTGATGGGGCCGAGCCATTATGTCGGGATGCGCAATCAGGTCAGCGTGCCCGACGCGACGCACTTTTCGACACCGTTGGGCGAACTGAATGTGGATACTGAGTTTGTCGCGCGTTTACGGAAACTGCCCTTTATCACCTGTCGGCCGGAGGCTCATGCCCGTGAACACAGCGATCAGATTCAGTTGCCGCTCATTCAGGCGTGTCTTGCTACCCATATTCCTGTGGTGTGTATGGTTTGCGGGCAGTTCGGTGTGTCAAACCTGGTGTCGGCCGCTGCGGAACTCAAAGGGTTGCTGGATGACAAAACTCTCTTTGTCGCAAGTTCTGATTTTACGCATTATGGCGCGAACTACGGGTATGTACCCTTCACCAAAGATGTGCAAAAAAATCTGGAGATGCTTGATATGAGTATCTTCGATCTCTTCGCCCATAAGGATTTCAGCGGGTTTCTGGCCCGGCTTGATGAGACCGGCGCCACCGTCTGCGGACGTGATCCGCTGTCGTTTCTTTTGGCGATGATGCCTGCCGATGCCAAGATTGATCGAACCGCGTATGAGACTTCAGGCCGGATGTTGAGCGATGCTCGTAATTCGGTCAGTTACATCGGCGCGTTAGTCACGGGAACATGGACGGCACCGTCGGCGTGTGCGCCGCCGGCCGTCAAAAATGACGGGGCCGTTCCGGAGGCGGATTGTGAACGGTTGCTGGTCTTGGCCCGTGAGACGATTGAGCAGGCGTTGCGTTCGGGGATGAAACATACGGCGCTTGTTGAACCCAAAACGCTGACCGACGGAATGAAAGCGTTGCGCGGCGGGTTTGTGACTTTGCATAAGCGCGGCGCTCTGCGTGGCTGTATCGGCGAGATCGTGCCGCGGCGTGAGATATGGAAGGTCGTGCGTGAGCAAGCGCTTAATTCGGCCTTCCACGATCCGCGTTTCGAGCCTCTTACGGAGCCGGAGCTCAATGAGATCGACATCGAGATTTCTATGCTTACGCCGCCCAAACCGATTTCGTCATGGAAGGAAATTGTGATCGGGAAACATGGCGTCGTGTTGAGCAAAGACGGAAGGAGCGCCGTCTTTCTGCCGCAGGTCGCGCCGGAACAGGGCTGGGACGTTGAGGCGATGCTTGAAAATCTTTCACTGAAAGCCGGTTTGTCGCCCGATGCGTGGCGTTCCGGGACTGATTTCCTTGTGTTCGAGGCGCAAATCATCCGCGAAACGAAGTGAACGTTTTAGGTTTTAGAGGGGCGCATCCCCGTTTCACTGACCTGTGCGTGTCGGTTTGACAGGGGTGGGTG